>NZ_JBFUKO010000044.1:0-18816 GCF_056400805.1 Aminobacter sp. P4_H6_2 | reverse complement strand
TCTTTCGATTCTCGTAGCTTGAGGGCTATAGTTGCGAGATCGCAGCAACTCGGGAGAAACAGATGAAGCTGTTTGACGGAGGCCGCGCGCCAAACCCAAGGCGCGTGCGGGTGTTCCTTGCCGAAAAGGGCATTGAGGTGCCGATGGTTTCAGTCGACATGGGTGCGATGGAGCACAAGAAAGCGGACGTTGCCACGCGCAATCCCCTGCAGCGCTTGCCAGTGCTCGAACTGGACGATGGCACCATACTCACCGAAACTGTTGCCATCTGCCGCTATTTCGAGGAACTTCACCCGGAACCTGCGCTGTTTGGTCGTGGCGCGCTTGGCAAGGCGCTTGTCGAGATGTGGCAACGGCGCATCGAGTTCAACCTGTTCCAGCCGGTCGGCTTCGCCTTCCGCCACATCCATCCGGCGATGAAGGAGTGGGAGGTGCCGCAGGTCCCGGAATGGGGCGAGGCCAACAAGCCGAAGGTGATCGAGTTCCTGGCTCTGCTCGACAAGGAGTTCGCGTCGCGCGAATTCGCTGCCGGCGACGACTTTTCCATCGCCGACATCACCGGCCTGATTGCCATCGACTTCATGAAGCCGGCGCGCATCGTGGTGCCGGAGGAATTCTCCAACGTGCTGCGCTGGTACCGCACGATTGCCGCCCGCCCGAGTGCCGCGGCCTGACCATGTCTGCCGAACTCGATCAGCTCGTTGTGGAGATCAAAGCCTGCCGCATCTGCGTTGAACAGCCTTTGGGCAAACCCTTGCCGCATGAGCCAAGGCCGGTGGTGGTTGCGTCCTCCCGTGCACGTATCCTCATCGCCGGGCAGGCGCCTGGAACCAGGGTGCATCTGAGTGGCGCACCGTTCACCGATGCCTCAGGCGACCGGCTGCGCGATTGGTTGGGCGTTTCCCCTGAAGCTTTCTACGATCCGGAAAAATTCGCCATTGTGCCGATGGGATTTTGCTTTCCAGGGCAGGACGCCAAGGGCGGCGACCTGCCGCCACGACGTGAATGCGCGCTGGCCTGGCGCGCACGCCTGATGGCGCAGATGCCGCAGATCGATCTGGTGCTGGCGATCGGCCAATATGCGCAGCGCTGGCACATGGGCGCCGCGCGTGGCTCGTCCTTGACCGACACAGTCGCCGATTGGCGTTCGGTCTGGGCGCGCTCGTCGGGCCCGCATGTGCTGCCACTGCCACATCCGTCCTGGCGTAACACCGGCTGGATCAAACGGAATCCGTGGTTCGAAATGGAATTGCTGCCTTTTCTCAGGGCGGAAATCCAACGTCGTCTTTCCTAATCGACATGGAAATCGATACCGAAAATGCGGGGTGTGCGGAGAATTCCTTTCTTGTATGATGGGGTAAATCACAGGATTATGGCGAACCTTTTCTAACGGAGCCTGCATATGGACCGCCTCGACCGGAAAATCCTTCGTCTCCTCCAGGAGGACGCGACTTTGGCCGTGGCCGACGTCGCCAAGAAAGTCGGCCTGTCCACCACGCCGTGCTGGCGTCGTATCCAGAAGCTCGAGGAAGAGGGTGTCATCAAGCGGCGCGTCGCCATCCTCGATCCGGAAAAGATCAACACGCGCGTCACCGTGTTCGTGTCGATCCGCACCAATTCGCACAGCCATGAGTGGCTGCGGCGGTTTTCCGAGGTCATCCAGGAATTCCCCGAGGTCATCGAGTTCTACCGCATGAGCGGGGATGTCGATTACTTGCTGCGGGTCGTCGTGCCCGACATCGCCGCCTACGATGCCTTCTACAAGCGCCTGATCGCCAAGATCGAAATCCGCGATGTGTCGTCGGCTTTCGCCATGGAGCAGATCAAGTACACGACCGAACTGCCGCTCGACTACATGACCCTCGACAAGGAAAGCGGCGCGTCGGCAGCCTGATCAACGCTTCTTCGCGTTCAGTCGTTCAAGCGTCTTCGGATTGGTCAGTTCGCGTACCGCGTCCTTGCCRATCCATCTCGCCGTCTTGTCAGATGAGGCGGCGAGCTTTTCCGACAATGCCAGTGCTGGAGCATGCAGGGCCGGCGAGCGCTTGCCGACCTGGCGCAGCGCCCAGTTCACGGCCTTCTTGACGAAATTGCGCTCGTCAGTGGAATGCGCCTCGACCAGATTCAGCCAGCCGATGAAGGTTTCATCCGGTTCCTTCTTCAGATGCACCGCAGCTGTGGCGATCGCCGAGAAGGCAGAACGGCGGACGAATTCGCGCTCATCTGCTGCATAGGCTGCGATGGTCTCATGGGCGAGCCCGGCATCGCAGAAGAGATAGACGGCGTGATCGACGATCTCCCAGCTGTCGAAATCGGCGGCCATGGCGTCCGCTTGCGCACGCACGACCTTGTCGGGCTCATCCGTAGCAACCGCCAGGATCCGCGCTTCGCGGATGCCGGTGGCCCATAGCGCCCGCGCGCGGTCGTGATYCTGCTTGAGCGCCTTGGCGAGTGGCCGCAGCACGGCATTGGAAATGCCGAGCGCCCGGTCGTTGCGAATACCAAAGCGAGCAATGCCGGCTCGGTCTTCCTCCGAGCCAAGCGTGCGCAGATGCGCGACGATCTCATCAACAGTCGAATCTGGCGACAGCGCCACGGCGGATGGTCCTATTTTTCGAGCCGTGCGAGTAGCGAGGAGGTATCCCAGCGTTTGCCGCCCATGCCCTGCACATCCTTGTAGAACTGGTCGACAAGGGCTGTGACCGGCAGCTTGGCGCCGTTGCGGTCGGCCTCTTCGAGGCAGATGCCGAGATCCTTGCGCATCCAGTCGACTGCGAAGCCGAAATCGTATTTRCCGGCATTCATGGTCTTGTGGCGGTTCTCCATCTGCCAGGAGCCGGCGGCACCCTTGGAGATGACGTCGACGACATTTTCGATGTCGAGACCAGCCTTCTTGCCGAAGTGAATGCCCTCGGCGAGCCCCTGGACGAGGCCGGCGATGCAGATCTGGTTGATCATCTTGGTAAGCTGGCCAGCACCGGCGGAACCCATGAGACCAACCATGCGGGCAAAGGAATCGATCACCGGACGAGCGCGGTCGAAGGCGTCCTGTTCGCCGCCGACCATGACCGTGAGCACGCCGTTTTCGGCGCCTGCCTGACCGCCTGACACCGGTGCGTCGAGAAAATGGAAGCCGCCGGCTTTGGCAGCGGCGTCGAGCTCGCGGGCGACTTCGGCCGAAGCGGTGGTGTTGTCGATGAAGATCGCGCCCTTCTTCATCGAATGAAACGCGCCCTGGGCACCGATGGTGACTTCGCGCAGGTCGTCGTCATTGCCGACGCAGGCGAAGACGAAATCCTTGTCCCTGGCGGCTTCCGCAGGCGTCGGCGCAAAGGCTCCGCCATGCTGGGCGGCCCACTTTTGCGCCTTTTCGGTGGTGCGGTTGTAGACGGTCACGTCGTGACCGCCCTTGTTCTTGAGATGCCCTGCCATGGGGTAGCCCATGACGCCAAGACCAAGGAACGCGACCGATGCCATGGTTCACCCTTTCGAAGTGCAAATATTGTGGTGCCCGAGGTCTATGACATCAGGCGGATTCGTCAAGACGATCGTGGTTGGGCCAGGGTTTGCTCAGCGATGCAGATGGCGGGTGATGCGACGTTCGATCCAATCGACAAAATGGCGCAAGGTTTCGACCAGCGAGAGATAGAGCAGGGCAGCCCAGAGATAGGTCTGGAAGTCGAAGGTGCGCGAAAAGGCGCGGCGCGTCTCGCCCATCAGGTCGTAAACCGTGATGATGGCGACGATGGCCGAGCCCTTGATCATCAGGATGATTTCATTGCCGTACGGCCTGAGCGCGACGATCAGAGCTTGCGGCAGGACGATGTTGTAGAGCGTCTGCAGCTTGGACAGGCCCAGTGCGGATGCGGCCTCCCACTGCCCCTTGCCGACGCTTTCAATCGCGCCCCGAAGGATTTCCGCCTGATAGGCAGCCGTGTTGAGGGCAAAGGCAAAGACCGCGCAATACCAGGCTTCGCGGAAGAAACCCCATAGGCCGATTGCCTCCAGTTGCGGCCTGAACGAACCGAAGCCGTAGTAGATCAGGAAGGTCTGGGCGAGCAGCGGCGTGCCGCGGAAGAAATAGACATAGCCGTAGGAAATTGCGTTCAGCACGCGGTTCTTCGACATGCGTGCATAGCAGATCGGTAGCGACAGGATCGCGCCCAGCACGATGGAGATCGCCACAAGCGTCAATGTCACGCGCAGTCCCGAGAGATAGGACGGCGCATATTTGGCGAAAAGGTCGGGATTCCACGCGCTGAACAGATAGGTGACAAGGCCAAGGCCTAGTGCGATCCAAAGGGCGACAAAGACCCAGCCGAAGATACGTTCACGTGACCATCCGCGAGGCGGTGCCACTGGCCGCAGTGCCTTTGCCGTTGGCTCACTGGTCGAGCTCATCGTTGCGCCTCCCGCTTGCCGACCCAGCGCTCAATGGCGTTGATGCCGAAGGACGAGATGATGGCAAGCACGAGATAGATCAGGCACGAGACACCGAAGAACAGGAAGGCATGCTTGGTTGCCCTGGAGGCGATGCTGGCTTGGCGCAAAATGTCGGTCAGTCCGATTGCCGACACAAGGGCCGTATCCTTGAGCAGGATGAGCCAGAGATTGGCCAGGCCGGGCAGGGCGATGCGCACCAACTGCGGCAAGATCACCAGTCGCATGGTCTGGCGCGGCGACAGCCCTATCGAATAACCGCCTTCATATTGGCCGCGCGGGATGGCGCGAAAGGCAGAAAGGAAAACCTCGCTGGCGTAGGACGAGAACACGACGCCRAGCGCGACCATGCCTGCGACGAAGCTGTTGATATCTACAGTCGTGCCAGGGCTGATAAATTGTACGATCTGCTGGATGCCGATCTGCGCCCCATAGAAAACCAGAAAAAGCGTCAGCAGTTCCGGCAGGCCACGAAAGATGGTGGTGTAGATGTTGCCTGCGAGCCGCATCGACGGTTCGCTCGATTGCTTGGCGAGTGAGACCAGGAAGCCGATCAGCAACCCCAGCGGCAACGTTACCACAGCGAGCGAAACGGTGACGAGCACGCCGTAGGCGAGCGCGTTTCCCCATCCGTCGGGCCCGAAACCCAGAAGCGCCCAAACGCTTTGCATCGGTAGACTATCCCCATTGCATTCCAGCTGCCGGAATGCCGCCGCCTTCAATGACGGCTTGTTGTTGTGCCTATGTTAGACAAACGGCGGGAACTTGTCCCGCCGCCTGTTCAGTCTCGTCAGCCTCTGGTCGGCTCAATCGCCATAAACGTCGAACTTGAAGTACTTGTCGTTGATTTCCTTGTACTTKCCGTTGGCGCGAATGGCTGCAATCGCCGTGGTGAACTGGTCGGCAAGCGCGGTTTCACCCTTGCGGACGCCGACGCCGGCACCTTCGCCGTGGATTTCAGRCATGTTCGGGATCGTGCCGACGATCTTGCAGCAGGCGCCATCCGGGGTGTCGAGCCAACCCTGGATGGACACGAGGTCGTCGCTGACTGCGTCGACGCGGCCATTGATGATGTCCAGCTTGTACTCTTCCGCGCTCGGATAGGACTTGACCGTGCTGTCAGTGAAGACCTTCTCGGCATAGTTGTAGTGGATCGTCGAGCCCTGAACGCCAATGGTCTTGCCAGCGAGGTCGGCCTTGGTCACCCCCTTGATGTCGGTGTCCTTGGGAGCGGCGATCACGGCAGGGGTGTTGATGTATTTCTTGGAGAAGTCGATCTTCTGCTTGCGCTCAGGCGTGATCGACATCTGAGCGATGATGGCGTCGAACTTGCCGGCCTGAAGTGCCGGAATCATGCCGTCCCACTCCTGGGCGACGATCTCGCACTTGACCTTCATCTCGTCGCAAAGCGCGTTGGCGATGTCGACGTCAAATCCCACAAGCTTACCGTCGGGGGTCAGATTGTTGTAGGGAGGGTAGGCGCCTTCGGTGGCGATCGTGAGTTTCTTTTCTTGCGCCTGTGYCATGCCGATGGTCAGCGCAAGCGCTGCCGATGCGGCCAAGGCGATCTTGGAAATACGCATAATGTTCCTCTCTGTTACCATCCGGCCGGTTCCTGTCCATTGCGGCCGTTGGGCGGGTGATCTCCGCCAGTAGCGGCGATACTCCCACTGTTTTCAGTTAAAAATCAATCGTGAAAAGGGCTTTTGCGACGTGGACTCCAGGCGGTCATGATGACGCAGCGTCATTGTTGCTTCAGGCCTGATCGTATTTCGACAAAGTCGGCAATAGCCTTGATGTCGTCGATGCCGAACACCGGCACCTGCTCGTCCTCGGCTGGATGATCGGAAGCGATGGCAACGATCGCGGGGTCTTTCGAGGTCAACGGCGAGCGGTCCTTGGCCTCCAGACGGCGCGCTTCGATCTTGAGATGGTTTTCGCGCTTGTAGCCCTCGACCAGCACCAGATCGCAAGGCGCGAGCCGCGCCAAAACCTGGTCCAGTGTCGGCTCGTCTTCACCACGCAGCTCGTGCATCAACGCCCAGCGGCGGCCCGACACGATGGCGACTTCGGTCGCGCCGGCCTCGCGATGACGAAAGCTGTCGGCGCCTGGCTTGTCGATGTCGAAATCGTGGTGGGCGTGCTTGATGGTCGAGACCTTCCAGCCGCGCCCGACGAGCTCCGTCACCAGCCGCTCGGTCAAGGTCGTCTTGCCGGAATTCTTCCAGCCGGTGATGCCGAAAACACGATGCGCCATCAATTGGCTCCGCCCAAAAGGCGCTCAGCCTCGGCGAGGTCTTCAGGCGTGTTGATGTTGAAGAACGGATCGACAGTCGTTGCGCCGCGCTGCTCGGCTTCAAAATCCACCACGTCTAGGCCTGCCTGCTCGATGAACGTCATAACCCTGCGGGTATCGCCGCTTTCCAGAAAGGCCGCAAGCGCGTCGCGAAGGCAAATCGGCCACAGCGCGAAAGTCGGGTGCACGCGCCCGTTCGAGGCCGCAACGGTGACCCGGCCTCCAGCAGCGCGCGCGGTAAGTTGCCGTGCAAGATCGGTCGGGAAGAATGGCGTGTCGCCGGCAACGCTGAGGAGGTGAGTCACACCATGCTTGCTGACAGCCCATTCCAGCCCGGCAAGAATTCCCGCAAGCGGTCCCTGATAGCCGGCGATCGTATCGGCGATGATTTCAACGCCCAAGTCAGCAAAATGAGACGGGTCGGCGTTGGTATTGATGACAACGGGAGATGCCTGCGGCTGCAGCCGGTCGAGCACCTGGTGGATCAAAGGGCGCCCGTTGAGCGGCAGCAGCGTCTTGTCGGTGCCGCCCATTCGGCTCGAACGGCCGCCGGCAAGGATCAGGCCTGCCATCTCAGTCGCCATGGCTACACCCCGTCGGGCGCCATAGAGGCGCTAGTGCTCTCGGCTGCCGGCCGGCCTTTGCCGACGACGCGCTCGCGATAGAGCGAATAAAGACCTGACGCGACGATGACGGCCGCACCTGCCATCATCGCGAAGTCCGGGACATCGCCGAAGACTACGATGCTGAGCGTGATTGCCCATATCAGGGCAGTATAGCGGAACGGCGCGATGAAGGAGATTTCACCTTCGCGCATCGCCATGATGACGAACTGATAGCCGAACAGCACTAGGACCGCCGCACCTGCGAGGAACAAGACGAGGTCGAATGTCATCGGCACCCAGCCACCGAAAGGCACGATCGTCAGCGCCCCGGTGATGGTGATGATGATGGTGGTGACGGTCGACACGAACAGGGATGGGACGTGACTGGGGATCTTGCGCGTCGCAAGGTCGCGTACCGCGCAAAAGGCTACCGAGAGCAACGCCAGGATCGAAAAGGCGTTGAAGCCGTCGAAGCCGGGACGCACGATGATTAGCACGCCGCCGAAGCCGGCGGCGATCGCGACCCAACGGCGCCAGCCGACGCTCTCGCCCAGAAACAGTGCCGCCCCCATGGTCACGCCCAGCGGCAGTGCCTGGAGCACCGCGGAAATGTTGGCCAGCGGCAAATGCGGCAGGGCAGCGAGAAAACACACGGTCCCGCCGACTTCGCCGACAAGGCGCAAAAACACCATGTGATGCCAGTACTGGCGGATCCCCCTGAGCGCGCCCTGCTGCCACGCCAGCAGGCTGATCAGCGTGGTCGCGAACAGTCCGCGCACCAGCATCAACTGGCCCGGATTGATCGTCTGGGAAGCGAGCTTGCTCAGCGTGTCGTTGAAGGTAAAGGCGGCCATCGCGACGACCATGAACATAGCGCCGCGAATATTCGAGGAAAGTGGCAATTGAGCTTTCCGTTGCTGCTKTTGCATACGGCTTTAGCATCGGTGCGCGAAACAGCAATGGCAAACGCATGGACCAGCGCGCACCAAAGCCGATTATGGCTCTGGACGACATGGTTGCGCCGTTCAGCCGCCAGTCACGCTCATATGACGAGAGACGGACGGACGATTGGTGCGACGGTCGATGATGAAGTCGTGGCCCTTGGGTTTACGCCCGATTGCCTCGTCGATTGCGTTCGACAACAGCTCGTTGCCCTCGGAGGTCCGCAGCGGCGCCCTGAGGTCGGCGGCGTCTTCCTGACCGAGGCACATATAGAGCGTGCCGGTGCAGGTCAGCCGCACCCGGTTGCAGCTTTCGCAGAAATTGTGCGTCATCGGCGTGATGAAGCCGAGCCGGCCGCCGGTTTCGGCAACTTCGACATAACGAGCAGGACCGCCAGTCTTGAACGGGATGTCGGTCAACGTGAACTGCCGTTCGAGATTGGCCCTCAGCAATGACAAAGGCATGTACTGGTCGGTACGGTCGGCATCGATCTCGCCCATCGGCATGGTCTCGATGACGGTCAGGTCCATGCCACGGCCATTGGCCCAACGCAGCATGTCCGGGATCTCGGCGTCGTTGAAGCCCTTGAGCGCTACCGCATTGAGCTTGATGTGCAGGCCGGCCGCCTGTGCCGCGTTGATGCCTTCCATCACTTTGGAGAGATGGCCCCAGCGCGTGATGGCGTGGAACTTGTCGGGATCGAGCGTATCGAGCGAGACATTGATGCGCTTGACGCCGCAATCGGCGAGCTCCTGGGCGAAGCGAGACAGCTGCGAGCCGTTGGTGGTTAGTGTCAATTCCTCCAGCGCGCCGCTATCGAGATGACGCGACAACTGGCGGATCAGGTGCATGACGTTCTTGCGCACCAGCGGTTCGCCACCGGTCAAGCGCAGTTTCTTGACGCCCTTTTCGATGAAGACGGTGCAAAGCCGGTCGAGTTCTTCGAGCGAGAGCAGGTCCTTCTTGGGCAAGAAGGCCATGTCCTCGGCCATGCAATAGGTGCAGCGGAAATCGCAGCGGTCGGTCACCGACACGCGCAGATAACTGATCGAGCGACCGAAAGGATCGATCATATCCATGGTCTGCGCTTCCGTTTCCCGTTTGGTGGCGTCTTGTTCAGCGCCTGCATGCTACGGCTATGTTGTACGCTTGAGCCTGTCAATCAAGATGAAAGTTTCTTGCCCTGGGGTAGCGTCGCTCGCTTTGTCACATTAGCGCGGCGGATAGTGCTTTTCGCAGCGTTCGAAGCGCAGTAGTGAAAGGCAGTTCAAAATTGCAGGACGGATCATGACGGCACCGAAAGAACYGAGGGTCTCCAAGGACCGCAAGCTGTTGACGGTGACCTTTCCCGACCATCGCCCCTCCGAGCTGCCAGCCGAGTTGCTGCGTGTGCTTTCGCCCTCGGCCGAGGTGCAGGGCCACTCACCGGAACAGCGCGTGACGGTTCCGGGAAAGAAAGAGGTTACGATCCTCAAGATCGAGCCAGTGGGCAATTACGCTGTGCGTATCACCTTCGACGATTTCCACGACACCGGTATCTTCACCTGGAATTACCTGCACACGCTTAGCCACGAGAAGGACAAGCGCTGGCAGGAGTATCTCGACGAGCTGGCGAAAAAGGGGCTGAGCCGCGAGCGGTAACTGTCTTCGGCGGTTCACATTGGCCGGCTAAGTGCGGCAGGAGCAACGCAAGAGGGGCAGGCGATGTCGGTCATATCAACGGTGGAACAACTCGAAGCGCTTTACGGCCTTCCCGGCGAAACGTCGCTGGTCAAGGAGCTCGACCACGTCATTCCCGAATACGCCGCCTTCATCGAGGCTTCGCCCTTTGTGTCCTTGGCAACCAGCGGACCTGAGGGGCTCGACTGCTCACCGCGCGGCGATCTGGCCGGCTTCGTTCGTATTCACAATGCGCGCACGCTGATGATGCCCGACAGGCGCGGCAACAATCGAGCGGATTCGCTGAAGAACATCATCCGCGACCCGCGCGTGGCGCTGCTGTTTCTTGTGCCGGGGTCGGGCACGACGCTACGGGTCAACGGTCGCGCCCACATCAGCATCGATGCCGAGCTGTGCGCGTCCTTCACAGTTGAAGGCAAGCCGGCGCGCTCGGTGACTGTGATCGAAGTCGATGCGGTCTATTTCCAGTGTGCCCGCGCCATCGTGCGTTCCGAGCTGTGGAACCCCGAACGGCATGTCGACCCGAAATCGCTGCCGACGCCTGGGCAAATCCTTTCCGTCACCAGCCGCGAAAACATCGACGGCGAAACATACGATCGCGAATGGCCCGAGCGTGCCAAGAAATCGATGTGGTAGGTAGCTGCCTCCCAGTGAGTACGTCCATGACCCAGAACATCTACGACAATCCCGATTTCTTCGAAGGCTATAGCGGCCTCAACCGATCTGTCGAAGGTTTGGCGGGCGCGCCGGAATGGCCGGCTTTGCGCGCGCTGGTCCCTGACCTCGAAGGCCGCAAAGTCGTGGATCTCGGCTGCGGTTTTGGCTGGTTTAGCCGCTGGGCACGCGAGCAGGGCGCTACCGAGGTGCTCGGCCTCGACGTGTCGGAGAAAATGCTGGCCCGTGCCCGAGAGATGACGCCCGATGCTGGCATCACCTATGAACGCGCGGACCTCGAAAAGCTCGCGCTGCCGGAAGCCTCATTCGATCTTGCCTACAGCTCGCTTGCCTTCCACTACATCGAAAACCTGCCCGCGATGTTGACGAATGTGCATCGCGCGCTTGTGCCCGGCGGTCGGCTGGTCGCCTCCGTGGAGCACCCGATCTACACCGCGCCGACGCATCCTGGCTGGTCGGTCGATGCCAGCGGCAACAAGACCTGGCCTATCGAAAACTATCAGGTGGAGGGTCAACGCAACACCAATTGGCTCGCCAAGGGGGTGATCAAACAGCATCGCACGATCGGCACCTATCTCAATTTGTTGATCGGCCGTGGCTTCACCATCGCCCATGTCCAGGAGTGGGGACCGAGCGATGCCCAGATCGAGGCGTGGCCGGCATTGGCGGAAGAGCGGCTGCGGCCGATGATGCTTCTGCTTGCGGCTGATCGCTAGGCCTCAAAACAAAGTGATAGCCGTCGGTGTAACTCCGGCGGCTTTGGCGACGTATACCGGCAAAACTGCTGGAGCTTTCGCATGACGCCTTGGACAGACCGTGCCGGAAAATTTTCGCCGCTGAAGGCTACGGCATTTGCCGGCACATTGGTGCCGGTCTTGCTGCTTGCCTACTACGCGCTGGCAGGCTTTCCGAAAGGGGCCGGCGCTGGCACACTGCTTGGCCCGCGACCGTTCACGGCGGCGATCCATGAAACCGGCGACTGGGCGATCCGTCTCCTTTTGTTGTCTCTGGCGGTCACGCCGCTGCGCCGCATCGGGCAATGGCCGAAGCTGATCCTCATCCGCCGCATGCTCGGGGTGGCGGCGTTGTCTTACGCGCTCGGGCATCTGGTGCTCTATTTTTTCGACCAGAATTGGGATGTGCTGCGCGTGGTCAGCGAGATCGCGCTGCGCATCTATCTCACCATCGGCTTTGTCGCGCTGCTTGGACTGGCCATCCTTGGTGCGACGTCGACTGATGCGGCGATCAAGAAGCTCGGGCGCAACTGGAACCGGCTGCACAAGATCGTCTATGGCATCGGCATCCTGGCGGCGCTGCATTTCTTCATGCAGTCCAAAGCCGACGTCTATCAACCGACCTTGATGGCCGGCTTCTTCATGCTGCTGATGTTTTACCGGCTGGCGCAGTGGCGCGGGTTCAGCCTGACGTCGCCGCTGGTGCTCATTGGCATCGGGGTTGCCGCCGCTCTGTCGACTGTCCTCGTCGAAGCGGCGTGGTATGGGCTTGCCACCGGCGTGCCGCCCAGCCGTGTGCTCTGGGCCAATCTGCAGTTTTCCTACACCATCCGACCGGCATGGTGGATCCTGGCGACAGGCCTCGGCGCGGCTGTACTCGGTTATGTCAGGTCGATAGGCAAGGCCGACGTGCCACGGGGCAGGCGGGCTGCCAGGGCACCAGCCTGAGCAGCTATTCCTTCAGGGCGTCGGCGACGCGCAGCATATGCGCGCCAATCAGGTCGCATTGCTCAGGGGTCGAAGCGCTCATCGCCTTTTCGATCAGCGCGCCATAGGTCTTCAGCGCCCGCATCAACAGAGATTCGCCGTCTCCGGTCAGCGTCAGCCGCATGATGCGGCGGTCCTTGGCGTCGGCCTCGCGGCTTACCAGCGCGCGCTTTTCCAGTTGCGGCAACAGCATGGTGATGTTCGAGCGCCCGACCAAARGCTTGCGGGCGAGGTCGTGCTGCGACATGCCGGGATGGCGGTACAGGTTCATCAGCACATCGAGCTGTGCCGGCTTGAGGTCATGCGGCTGCAGCGCGCTCGCCAAGGCACGCTCCATCGAGTGGCACGCTTTCGCCACCGCGACCCAGTTGCGGAATCGCGGGTTGTCCCACGGCAAATCTTGCTTATTGTTCATGATTGAACTATTATGTTCATGATTGAACTTATGGATGGACAATCACTATGGCATCAATCGGGCTGAAGGTCATCCGGCGGCTGTTCGGTATGGCCGAGCTGGTTTCGCCGCGTCTCGCCGGCCGTGTGGCTTTCGAGCTTTTCCGGCGCACGCCAAGCGAACGGTCGCTGTCCGAAGGCGAAAAGCGCGCCATCGCCAAGGCGTCCGATTTCATGGCGGAGGCCCGCCATCACCGAATCAAGACGCAACGCGGCTGCGTCGCCATGCACGAGTTTCGTCGGGCTCAGGAGCGCAGCGACCGAGGCACAGTGCTTGTCATCCATGGCTGGCGCTCGCGCA
The DNA here is from genome assembly GCF_056400805.1 of Aminobacter sp. P4_H6_2. Classification (NCBI taxonomy): domain Bacteria; kingdom Pseudomonadati; phylum Pseudomonadota; class Alphaproteobacteria; order Hyphomicrobiales; family Phyllobacteriaceae; genus Aminobacter; species Aminobacter sp. P4_H6_2. The sequence goes on along the minus strand of NZ_JBFUKO010000044.1, from coordinate 5,703 downwards.
CCGAATATATGCGGGCGCTGATCGAAGGCTACCGGAATGCCGGCTATCGGGTGATCTCAGTCGACCTGCCGGGCCATGGCGGCTCGCTCGGCCGGGCGCTGGACATGGCCAAGGCGGTCGAAGCCGTCAACCTCGCAGCCCAATGGTTTGGTCCTTTCGAAGCGATTGTCGGCCATTCCTTCGGCGGGGCGGTGGCCGTCAACGCGGCTACCGGCACGGTCAAGGGTTTCGCGCCGCTGGCGGCAGGACGGCTTGTGCTGATTTCAGCGCCCGATTCGATGCCCAGACTGTTTGAGGAGTTTGGCCGCTACATCAAGCTCGGGCCAAAATCGCAACGCGCCATCGCAAGCCAGGTCGAGCGCGTCACCGGCACGCCGATCAGCCATTTCGTCAGCTCCAGGCTGCTGATGCGGCTCAATGTTCCGACCCTCGTCATCCATGCGCCAGACGACAGGGAGGTGCCGGCGACGGAAGCGCGTGCCATGGCAGGGGCGGGCAGCCATGTCAGGCTGTTCTGGGCCGACGGGCTCGGCCACAGGCGCATCTTGTCCGCTGCGACGGTGGTGGATGAGGCGGTCGCCTTCCTGGCTGACGCGCCTGAACTCGCCACCGTTCACTAGCGAAGGCCCGCGCCCGCGTTCAGATTGGCTTCAGCAAAGAAGTTCGCAGCATGTCGTAGGTGGGCGCCAGATCACGAAGAGCCGCCGCCGCAACAACGTCGTTGCCGACAACCAGCGGATATTGCATCGCGCCGATGAGGCGCGCCTGCTTGCCGGCGATCTGTGCCGCCCCGGCATATCCGGCTCGCGCCAGGCAAGTCGCGGCGTCGGCGGCGCGGCGGGCGCCGACCCGGACCGCGAAATGGATCATGTGACCTCGCAACTCGTCGTCGCATCCGGTCTCGATCCTTGCCGCCAGTGCTTCAGCAGCCTCGCCATTGCCGAGGCTGCCTGCGGGCATGCCGAGATCGCCTTCCATTGACAGCCAGCGGATTGCTGCGGGGATGGACGCCTTGATGATGTCCACCTCGGTGACTTTGGCAATGCGATTGAACCCGGTCCGCATCGTGTAAGGCGTGCCGTAGGTCAGGGTCTTGGCGCTCCATGCGGCGATGAAGTCGGCGATCGGTAGGCAGGCATAGGGATAACCCTGCGGGTCATGCATCAAAACGCATTCGTCATCGACTTCCAGGACAACGACATAGTGATCGGCCTCGATCGGCCCACGCATGCCCGGCTGGTGACGGAGGTGCCCCATCTCGACAGGACCAATCCAGACCGGCCCGCCAGCGAGAGCCGCCTTGAGGCGGGCCAGGGCTTCGCCGGCGTCTCCGCCTTGGGTAACAGTCGATGTCCAGCCAATTGCCGAAAGCGCGTCTTCAAAACCTTTCTCGGGATCCCAGCCGTATGGATCGAAGAATGGCATCGTTCCGCCGATTAGTTGCATGCCGAACGGGCTGCCGGTCGCGACTTCGATGACAGCGGTCGAGGGAGAATCGGCCCCGAACATCATGGCGAAGGAATTGGCGTAGCAATACGGGCCGGAGCCCGTGTACGAAAAATGCGTCATGGCAAGCTCTCTTGCGGGGTGATCGGATAGACGACGTCGAAACGCGCGCCGCCGGTTCCGGGATAGGTCTCGTAGGGACTGTCGGTGCAGCTCAAATCGCTTCGCGCGTCGAGCCRCGCTTCAAGGGTGTCGTAGACGCGCAAGATGGGCGGGAAATCCTCATAGGCCTTGGGCACCGGCATGTAGACCTCGCGCCGTGCCGGCTGCAGCCAGATACGCAAGTCGCCGGCAGGCTCGATGCTCCCTTCATAGGCGATGGCGACCTCGACCAGGCCTTCGCTGTCGCGGCTGATGACGTCGTGAAAGTGCACGCTCATTGCCCCGTCGTTCGGCAATGCCTGGGCATGCAGATGCGCGCGGATATCGGCCTCGGCGCGGGCGACGAAATCGTCCAGGACCTCGACGCTTACCTGGCGCTGGCGCGACACGACCTTGCTGGTCGCTATCTCGCGCAGACCGATCGCCTTGGCCAATGCCGGTTCACCGCCATCGGCTTGCCGGGCAAGCGCCCGCACACCTTCAGCCTGCTCGGCCAACAGGTCGTTTTGCGCGGCCAGCCATGTTTGTAGCTCGACGACGCGCGCCTCAGGCGCGAGCTCGACGAGCCGTGCAACGCGGGCCACTGGCAGGCCGAGCCGGCGCAGCTTTGCGATCAGCCGTGCACGCGGCGCCTGTTCGGGTGCGTAGTAGCGATAGCCTGTTTGCGGGTCGACATAGGCCGGCGCCAGCAGGCCTTGTTCGGCATAGAGCCGCAACGCCTTTGGCGACAGTCGTGTGGCGGCTCCGAAACGCCCTGCGAGAAGATAAGAATCGGTCATGAGCGCATGTCTAGGGTCAGCCCTTGGGGCGAGGTCAAGCGCTCGGAAAGGCTTTCGCCATGGCGGTCCAGGCCTCAGCTTTTCTTGTCGCCCGGTTCGGTCGGCAGGCCCGCTGCACGCCAGGCGGTGAAGCCGCCGAGAATGTGGCGAACTGGCTCCAGCCCCATCTCCTGAGCGGTCTTGGCGGCCACTGCCGAACGCCAGCCGCCAGCGCAAAAGAAGACGAAACTTTTGCCGCTGGAAAAGAACGGCTTGTGGTATGGGCTCTCCGGGTCGATCCAGAATTCGAGCATGCCGCGCGGGCAGTGCTGGGCCCCTGGAATCTTGCCTTCGCGCTCGACTTCACGCGGATCGCGCAGGTCGACAAAGACGGTTTCGGCATCGTCAAGCAGCGTTGCCGCTTCCTCCGGCGACACCACCTCGACCACCGCATTGGCCTCGTCGAGCAGTTCCCTGTAGCCCTTTTTCATCTTGCCCTCGCGCCAATCCTGCTCAACGCCATCCTTATCGGCCAATTGATCGCATGAAGCAGCAAGGCCTGTCATCCCGGCTGCATCATGCCAGTGGCCCGGCAACCTCACGATGATGTGAAACTGTTCGGCAACAGCTATCGGGAAATTTATGGAAGCTTAACGTTATCGGTATGAATCGAGACAGTCGCGCCTTACATCAGCCATTCGGCGACAGGAATTCTTCCCCCGGTGCATAGGATTCCAATGCAATTTCCGGCAAGGTTGGGTGTTTTATGACGTTTTCTTTCCTGAAAAAGCCGATTTCGCTTCCGCTGGCCGCCCTGGCCGCGACGCTCGCCATGGGAGCCCCGCAGGCGGGCGCGCAGGGCTTGTTCCAAATGCTTTTCGGCGGCACGAACAGCCGCGAGCCGCGCCAGCCACAAGCCGAATTCCCTCAAGCCCCTTCGCACCAGAAGAAGCGGGCGCCGGCCCCGGCAGCCAAGATCAGCGCGCCGTCCTACTACACCTATAAGACCGACCCGATGGTGATGGTCGATTTTTCCAAGCTGGTCGCCGGCACACAATCGGTATCGCTGGACCCGTCGCTTGCCGGTACCGCTTTCCGCGAAGCGCTCGCTGGCCTCAACGGCTTCGACCTCGTTGCCGAAAAAGACATCGCCAAGGCGCTACTCGATTATTATTCGGCCAATCCCGATTTCATCTGGGTGAGCGATCACACGGCCAACAGCCGTGCCGAAGACGCGATCCGCACACTGAGCGACGCCGCCAGCCATGGGCTGATGCCGGCAGATTATGCCGTGTCGGTGCCGCCAGCCACTTACCCGGCTGACGACGCGGCTGGCCGGCTGAAGACGCTGATTCGATTCGAGATGGCGATGTCGGCGCGCGCGCTGCGCTACGTGCATGATGCGCAAGGCGGCAGGATCGATCCGAACCGCATCTCCGGCTATTACGACTTCGCGCCCAAGCCGCTCGACATGGTGGCCACGCTCAAGGCGCTCAGCCAGGCGCAAGATGTCCGCGCCTTCCTTGAATCAAAGCACCCGCAAAACCCGGAATACAAGGCGCTGCGCGTCGAGCTCGAGGCGTTGAGAGCGAGTGAGGAAAACGACATCGTCGTTGACCCCAAGCTGCTGCTAAAGCCGGGCGAGACCAACCCCGAGCTTCCCAAGCTTTTGCATCTCATTGCCCGCGATCTCGATGACGAGATGGGTGGCGAATATGGCGAAACCCTTGCCCGGCTCGGTAACAGCGAAGACTATTCTTCTGAACTGGTACCTGTCATCGAGGCCGTGCAGAAGCGGGCAGGGCTCAAGGCCGACGGCGTCGTTGGTCCACGCACCGTGTCGATCCTTGCCGGCACATCCAAGGCTGATCGTCTCGACAAGGTCCTGGTCGCGCTTGAACAGCTACGCTGGCTGCCGTCCGATCTGGGTAGTCCACGCGTTTTCATAAATCAGCCGGCCTACACTGCTAGCTACATCGATGGCGGCGTCGAGAAGCTCAAGATGAAGACGGTGATCGGAAAGTCCACCAACCAGACCAGCTTCTTCCAGGACGATATCGAGCAGGTCGACTACAACCCTTACTGGGGGGTGCCGCAGTCGATCATCGTCAACGAGATGCTGCCGCGGTTGCGTAGCGACCCGTCCTATCTCGACCGGGCAGGCTACGAGGTCACCGATTCCAAGGGCAGGCGCATTCCCTCGTCAGCGATCGACTGGGGCCAGTATGGCGCCAAGGTGCCTTTTAGCGTGCGCCAGGCGCCGAGCGAGGCCAATGCGCTGGGCGAACTCAAGATCCTGTTTCCAAACAAGCATGCGATCTACATGCACGATACGCCGCAAAAGGCGCTGTTTGACCGCGACAACCGCGCCTTCAGCCATGGCTGCATCCGTCTTTCCGATCCGCGCGGCATGGCGGCCGCCGTGCTCGGCACCGATGTAGATCATATTGCGGCAAAGCTGAAACAGGGCCACTCGTCTGAAAAGGTCACGCGCAAGATCCCGGTCTATGTCGCCTATTTCACCGCCTGGCCTGACTTCAACGGCAAGGTTGAATATTTCGGCGATGTCTACGACCGCGACGCACGGCTGAAGGACGCGATGGCACGCACCGACGCCGCGCGGGCTCCAAGCATCTAATATCGCGTCACCCGTCAGACCGGCAGGCCGCCGCGTCTGCTTTTGGTCGCGACCATCCATGCCTCGACCGACATGGGGTTTTGCTCAAGGATGTTTGCCGACCTTGCAAAACTCTGCACAGCACTACGCGCGCCTTCGACTGGAAATTGACCGTTGCGTGCTGCATGGCAAGCGCGCGCGGCTACGCTGTAGATCGGTCCTCGGCGTGTCTCTGGCCAATCGGTCRGAAAGGCGATTGCGTCGGTTATGCAGGCGATTTCGCAAGTGACGTGTTCGTGCTTGACGAATAGCGGGCGACTGAAAGCCTTGGCTTTCATCACTTCCTCCATTTTCTTGGGCGTCTTTTGAGCAAGCGAAAACTGCCGACCTTCGGCAGTTGCCAAAAAGATGGGGCGGTAATGTAAGCGGTCAAGGGCAGTCGTTTCAGCTCTGCCGTCTAGCGGGGCGCGGACTTGATGAGGCAGGTCCGGCGCCGCCAAACCCACCCACCAAAAGGTGGTGGTGATTTCTGTCCACCGATTGCTGCTGGGGAAGTTGGCGGATGGCCGACGCCACACTCATTTAGTGGATGTCCGGCGTCGCGTCGGCCGCTCCATCCGCCCAATTACGAACGTTGCGCCTTGAAGGCCCCGTTTGCAATTAGATCAATGGATTGATGCGCGGTTAAGAAGAGGGAAGGGGCTGTGCAATGGCTACGTG
>NZ_JBFUKO010000043.1:0-18872 GCF_056400805.1 Aminobacter sp. P4_H6_2 | reverse complement strand
GCGCATAGCTGTGTCGGGCGCACGGCGGCGCATCATCGCGCTCTCGTCGGAGGTGGCAACGACCGCGACCGTCTTGGCCATGGAGGCCGCACCGATGGTGTCTTCGAGGAATTCGCGGACTTCGCGGCCACGCTCGCCGATCAGGGCGACGACGACCGTGTCGAAGGCATCGGCGCCGGCGAGCATGGCAAGAAGCGTCGACTTGCCGACGCCGGAGCCGGCGAAAATGCCCATGCGCTGGCCGAGGCAGAGCGGGGTGAAGATGTCGATGACGCGGACACCTGTCATGAAGCCGGTTTCGACGCGCTGGCGGGCGAGCGCTGCTGGCGGCACGGCTTCGGCCGCGTCCTGCTTGGCGTTGCGGATCAGCGGTGCACCACCGTCGATGGGCCGTGCAAGGGCGTCGATGGCGCGTCCGCGCCAACTCGGATGCGGGGTGATGGCGATCGGGCCGCGGGTGAAGACGGCATCGCCAACCCCGACCTCGGCACTGCTCTCATAAGGGGCGACCAGCACTTCGTCGCGGCCGATCTGGACGATTTCGCCACGGCGGTTGCGGCCGTGTCCACGGTGCTCGACGATGTCGCCGAGCCGCGCGCTCGCGGACAGGCCGCCGACCTTATAGTGGGTGGGCGCGATTTCGCTGACCCTGCCCCCACGCCTGACCAGCAGGCGGTCGTCAGTGAAGCGGTTCTGGATACGCTCCAGCGCCTCGAGCCGATTGTGGTGGACCGGCTGTGGCCCGTTGCGGATGGCGGTCAGGGACGTGCTCACTTATTTCGAGCCGAGCGTCTTGATGGCGTCGGAGAACGAGGCTTCGTTCTGGCGTATCAGCGCGGCGGTGTTTTCGAAGGCACGCTGCACCATGATGAGCTTGGTCATCTCCTTGATCGGATTGACGTTGGACTCTTCGACGAAGCCCTGGACGATGCCGGCGTTCATGCGGTCGACAATCGGCTGGGGCGGTGTCGGCGGCACGACGCCCGAATTGCCATAGCGGACAAAGTTGATGCCGGGATTGAACTCGTAGAGGCCGATGGCGCCGACCAGGCGGTCACCCTGGCGCAGCGCGCCGTCGGCACCCGCTGTCGGAGGGCCGGCACGCGGGTCGAGCTGTATCGGCGCGCCGCCGGCGTCGAGAACCCGGTGGCCCTCGACGGTGACGAGCTGGCCGTCCTGGGTCATGGAGAAGCGGCCGTCGCGCGTCATCACCACGCCGGCGGGCGTGTCGATGCCGAACCAGGCGTCGCCACGAATGGCGAAGTCGAACGGGTTGCCGGTTTCACGCATGCCGCCATGCTGGGTCGAAAGATAGGTGTCGCCGGGCGAGGTGAAGGACACCGACTTCTGGCCGAGGCCGGAGACGACGTCCTCGAACTTCACCCCGGTGGCGCGGAAGCCGACGGTGGATGCGTTGGCGACGTTGTCGGCGATGGTGTTGAGGCGTTTTTCGAGTGCGACCTGGGCGGAAAGCGCGACGTAGAGACCGTTTTGCATGATGTCCTCAGAACCTCAGCTTCTGCATGGCAAACAGCAGGTCGGTCGATACGCCAGCGGCCGGCGAGCCGCCGAAAAGCACGCCGACGGAGGCTTGCACCGGTGAGGAGGGGTTGTTGATTTCCCAAAGGCTGGTGAAGCGCTTCATGAATTCGCCGAGCTTCTTGGGATTGGAGAAGTCCTCGACATTGAGCTTGCTCTCAAACAGCGCGACCTGGCGGTCGATATTGGCGCCGGCGAAGGATTCGGGCAGAGCAAGCGCCGTGCGCAGGACCTTGGCGAGGGCGGGGTCGGCAAGCACCTGGTAGAAGCTGGTGATGGTCGATGCCTTGCGCTCGAAATAGAGCGCCAGGCGCACGCCTTCATTGTCCTTGCCTGCATTTTCCTCCAGCGTCTGGCGCATGAACTTGTCGACGGCCGGCCTCTGGGAGGGATTGGTGGTGGTGGCAGTCTCGCCATTGGCCTCGAAATTGTACGTGCTGGCGAAGGCGGCGTAGCTCTTGTTCGTCATCTGGTTGGCGTAGCTATTCGGATCGCGAACGCCGCCAGCCAGGACCTTCTCCATCATCTCCTTGTTGGGGATCGAAGATTCGATGCCGAAGGACGTCATGGCGAATTTGTACAGCCTGTCGTCGCCCAGCAGGTCCTTGGCGGACTTCACCTTGATGATGTTGTCGAGGTAGTACTTGACCTCTTTCTGGACGGCTTCCGACTTGGGGTCGAGGCCGCCCAGTTCTGCCTTGACCAGATATTGACTGACGGCACCTTGCTGGGCCTTGTTGTAGGTGGTGGCCTGCGGGCCGAGCTCGGCGAAATTGAAGCTCTTGACGAATTCGGCGTAGCGCTTGTCGGTCAGCTTGTTGGCGAAGCTGTCCTTGCTGGTGATGCCTTCCTTCAGGGCCTTGACCATGAACGCCTTGGCGTAGGCCATGTCCTGGAGACCGTGCGCCTTCATGGCGTATTTGAACAGACGGTCGTTCTTGACGAACTCGTCGATCGATTTCACGTTTTTGATGTTCTTCAAATAATATTCGGTCTCGCGCTCGACGGTGGGCTGGGACTCGACACGGTCGATTGCCTTGCCGATGTCCCTCGCGATCAGGTGATAGCTTGTATAGGTATTGAGCATGACAATAGCCCTTCCGCCGCAGGATAGTCGGGGAAGGCTACGCTCAAATGCTTGCGCGAGGCTGAATCATTTTGCTGCGTTCCTTCAAGCCTCACACAAGGCACGCGAGCTATCTGTGTCTGCATAGTGCTTTGAATGCGGAAGGACCTGCCTGTGGGCATTCTGATCGGACTCGTCGTGACGCTGGGCTGTGTGCTTGGCGGCTTCATGGCGATGGGCGGACATCTAAACGTGCTGATGCAGCCCTGGGAACTCGTCATCATCGGCGGGGCTGCCCTCGGTACCTTCCTCGTGGCCAACCCGATGGCCACCGTCAAGGACACCGGCAGGGGCATCATGGAGGCCTTCAAGCAGGCGGTGCCGAAAGAGCAGGACTATCTTGAAACGCTGGGCGTGCTGCATTCCCTGATGCGCGAGCTGCGCACCAAGACGCGTTCGGAAGTCGAAGCCCATATCGACAATCCGGACGAGTCGGCGATCTTCCAGGCTTTCCCGACGGTGCTGAAAAACTACGACCTGACGCATTTCATCTGCGACTATTGCCGCATCATCATCATCGGCAACGCACGTTCGCACGAGATCGAAGCGTTGATGGACGAAGAAATCCAGACCATCCGTGCCGACAAGCTCAAGTCCTATCATGCGCTGGTCGCGGTCGGCGACGGCCTGCCGGCGCTCGGCATCGTCGCCGCCGTGCTCGGTGTGGTCAAGGCGATGGGCGCGCTCGACCAGTCGCCCGAGATACTCGGCGGCCTGATCGGTGCGGCTCTTGTCGGCACCTTCCTCGGCATCTTCTTGTCCTATTCGGTGGTCAACCCGATCGCCACCAAGGTCAAGACGGTCCGCGAGAAGAAAAACCGCCTCTATATCGTCGTGAAGCAGACGCTGCTTGCCTACATGAACGGCTCGCTGCCGCAGGTGGCGATCGAGTTCGGCCGCAAGACGATCTCGTCTTATGATCGCCCGTCGATCGATGCGGTGGAGCAGAGCACGCTGAACACCGGCAATACCGAAAAGAAGGCGGCCTGACCGATGCGGGACGCTGACAAAGGGCATCGCAAGCCATGAACACCACCGCAAGCCCGGCGGAACCACGCGACATCGTGATCGAGCGCCTTCTGGGCGACACCGGCGAGCCGGCCAAGGTGCATTCCGCCGCCCGTCGTCTGGCCGAGCGCTCGTCGCCTTTGATTGCCAAGTATTTGAGCGAAGTGCTGCCGGAGCAGGTCTTCGTCGAGGTGGTCGAAGTCAAGCTCGCCCGCATGGCCGACGCCAAGGCGGGTAAAAGCAACCAGGCCATGTCGGTCGCGATCACCCAGACGTCTCCGGACGGGCTGGTGATGACGCTCGATCCGCAAGCGCTGGCGATCCTGGTGCATATCATGTTCGGCGGCGATCCGAGCCGCGAGGTTGCGCCGATCGACCGCGAGCTGTCGTCGATCGAGACGAGCGTTGCGACATTGATTTTCCAGGACGTGGCGCGCGCCATGAACGTGCAAGGCCCTGACGGTGGTCTCGGCGTCAAGCTGCCGGTGGCCGAAGCGATGACCGGCACTGTCATGAAGAAGCATGTTTTCCGCGACGGGCCTTCCGCCCGCGTCACGCTGTCGATCTCGACGGCCGTGTCGCGCGGCCTGCTGGTGCTGACCCTGCCGCAGCGCGTGCTGATCGAAGATCGCCGCTCAAAGGCCGAGAAGGAAGCCGAGGCAATCCCGACGACCGAGTGGCGGTCACGCTTTTCCGACGAGCTGATGCGTTCGACCGTGCGCCTTGAAGCATCGATGCCGCTCGGGCGCTTGACGCTCGGCGACCTGACTGGGCTCGCGGTCGGGCAGGTCATCGAACTGGCTGAGAACACCCAGTCCAATGCCGTGATCGCCGCGCGTGGCAAGACGCTGTTTGCTTGCGAGTTCGGCAAGCTCGGCCAGAACTACACCGTACGCATCAAGCGTCCGATCGACGCCACTGAAGAAACAATTGAAGGGATCGTCGCGGGCTGAGCCGATGCGCTGCCAAGCAGCGTGAGGCACCGCGAACGACAGAACTGGAGAACACCGATGAGCAAGGCGCAGTCCAAGCCCGAGGTCGAAAAGCCCGAAGTCGAAGTCGAAGTCGAGGACGACCAGCTCAACCGCGCCATCGAAGAACTGCGTGGCGTTCTGAGCGAAGAAGAAAAGCGTCCCGGTATTGCCCGCACCTCCAGCGTTGGCAACAACAGCGTCATCTTCGACATTCCAGTCGAGGTGCAGATCGTGCTCGGCAGCACCGAAATGCCGGTGGCTGACCTGATGACGCTGCAGAAGGGTTCGACCATCGCACTCGACCGTCGCATCGGCGAGCCGGTCGACGTGGTGGTCAATGGCCGCCGGATCGCGCGCGGCGAAATCACCGTGCTCGAAAGCGATCCGTCGCGCTTTGGTATCCGCCTGACCGAGATCGTTGCCGCGACCAAGACCGCTTGAGGACCTTGAACGTGCTTTCCCTTGCTTTTCGAAAGGCTTCCGCATGACGACGCTGGCGACGCTGACGCGGCCGCAAAAGGCGGCGGCCATACTGGTGGCGATGGGCAAGCCGTCGGCGAGCCGGCTGCTCAAGTTCTTCAAGCAAGATGAACTCAAGGCGCTGATCGAAGGCGCGCGGCTGCTGCAGACCATTCCGCAGGCCGACCTTGAACGGATCGTCGCCGAATTCGAGGCCGAGTTCACCGAAGGCGCGGGCCTGCTCGATTCCGCAGACAAGATGGACACGATCCTCAACGAGTCCTTGTCGCCCGAAGAGATGAAGGCGCTGATGGGCAAGGACGAGCCCATGGCCAAGAAGGACACAACGGTGCCGGTGTGGCCGCAGCTCGAAAAGCTCGAAGCCGCCCAGATCGGCGCTTTCCTTGCCAATGAGCATCCGCAGACGTCGGCGATGATCCTGTCCAACCTCGCGCCGAACTATGCCGCAAGCGTGGTGCTGACGATGGAAAAGCCGGCGCGCAGCGAAATCATCAAGCGGATGATGGAACTGACGAACGTATCTGAAGCTGCGACCAGGCTGGTCGAAAACCAGATCCGCACCCGCGTTCTGACCGAAAGCGCCCAGAAGGATACCTCGGCCGGGCAGACCCGCGTCGCCAGCGTGCTCAACGAACTCGACAAGTCGCAGCTCGAAGAAGTGATGAGCGACCTGCGCGAGGTCGGCATGGCCGATCTCGATGCCATCCGCGCCCGGCTGTTTTCTTTCGACGATGTTCCCACGATGTCGCAGAAAGCGCGCGTGGCGCTGTTCGACGGGTTGTCGAGCGAGCTTATCACGCTTGCCTTGCGTGGCACGGCCCTGCCGCTTGCCGAGGCTGTGCTGTCGTCGATCGGCGCGCGCTCGCGCCGCATGATCGAATCCGAACTCAGCCAGGGATCGGAAGGCATCCAGCCTGCCGACATCCTGCGTGCCCGCAAGACCATTGCCTCCACGGCTTTGCGCATGGCAAACGAGGGTCTCCTCGAACTGCCAACGACGCAAGAAGCCGCCTGATCCCGTCCGCGCGGGACTGCTGAGCGATGTCGGACGAAGACAAAGACTCCAAAACAGAAGAGCCGACTGAGAAGAAGATCCGCGACACGATGGAGAAAGGCAAATTGCCTGTCTCCAAGGAAGTCGCGATCTTCACCTCGTTTCTGGCGATCATGGTCTATACCGTGTTCTTTGCCAGCAGCTCGGTGGCCGAACTCGGCGTTTTTTTGTCGAATTTCCTCGAACAGCCGGAAGCCTGGCCGCTTGGTACCGAGCGCGACGTGATCGAGCTCTACCAGGCTGTCGTTGTCGAGGTCGGGCGGGCAGTCGCAAGCCTGTTTTTGTTGCTCGTGGTCGCCGGTCTCGGCGCATCGCTGGTCCAGAACATTCCGCAGTTCGTTGGCGAACGCATCCGCCCGCAAGCTTCGAGGATCTCGCTGACCAAGGGCTGGTCGCGCATGTTTGGCGCGCAGGGCTTCGCCGAATTCCTGAAGTCGCTGGCCAAGCTCTGCTTCGTCATGATCGTGCTGTACTTCGTCCTCTCGGACGATCATCGGCGACTGCTCGCCGGCATGATCACCAATCCTGTGGCCTTCGGAAGTGTCATCCGCGATATCGCCGTCGATATCCTGGTGGCGATCGTTTTCGTCATGGGGGTGATCGGCGTCGCCGACATCGTGTGGTCGCGCTTCCACTGGTTCCAGGAACAGCGCATGACCAAACAAGAGGTCAAGGACGAGATGAAGCAGTCGGAAGGCGATCCGATCGTCAAGTCGCGCCTGCGCTCCATCGCGCGCGACCGGGCCCGCCAGCGCATGATGACAGCGGTGCCGAAAGCAACGTTGGTGATCGCCAATCCGACCCATTTCGCCATCGCGCTGCGCTATGTGCGCAACGAGGATGCGGCGCCCGTCGTGCTCGCCAAGGGGCAAGATCTGGTGGCGCTGAAGATCCGCGAGATCGCCGAACAGAACGGCATTCCGGTCTTCGAGGACGTGGCTCTAGCCCGCTCCATGTACAAGCAAGTTTCGGTGGATAATATCATTCCATCGCAGTTCTATCAGGCCGTCGCCGAACTGGTGCGGATCGTTTACGGAAACAGGGCTCAGCGCAATCAGTCATGAAACATCAGCAGCATGCTTCGTCCCGTGAAGTCCTTGTCGCAACGGCCATCCAGCCGGTAGTGCGCGAATTGCGCCTCGTCGACCTGGCCGATTACATCGCCTTCATCCGGATGGAGCATTTCGCCAACGTGGCGGATCTCGTCGATTCAGCCGCTGAACTCTATTTCATGCCAGGCGCGCTGCGCCTTGGGCTGGGCGGCGAGGCGCATGTCAGCTGGACGTGTACTCCGCGCATCGTGCTCGACCTCGAGCTCAGGCCCGAAGGTGCAGTGATCTATTTCCAGCTGTCGATGACCGCCAACAATGCCTCGGTCGAAGTGCACTACGTCTCCTTCGAAAAGCCCGATGCCGAGCCCGAGAAGAACACCGAATATCTCGCAGCCGCGATCCAGCATGCGATGCTCCGGCGGCCGGAGACGCCACGCGCAGAGGCGGCCTAAGGATTACTAATCAATCAGGCCCAGACGCAGCGCCTTGGCGACCGCATGCATGCGGTTGACGGCGTTGAGCTTCTGCGTCGTCTGGGTGAGGTATTGATTGGCGGTGTGGACCGAAAGCTTGAGCAGCTTGGCGATCTCTTCGCTGGTGTAGCCGCGCGAAGTCAGCTTCAGGCATTCGATCTCGCGACGCGACATCGAAGGCATTTCGCGAGACTGGGTGGCGTTGATACGAGCCACCGCATCAAACAGCTGAAAGCAGCGGCCATGCAGGTCATGTAGCGATTGCGGGTTGGGTGAAAGCTCAGGACCGGCGAAGATGAAAAGGCCGACCTGGCCGCGGTCGGTGTAGACTGGGAAGGCGATACCGCGGCCGCTCTGTGCAAGCGGCTCGATGCGGCTCGTCCAGGGAAGTTCAGAGAAAGCGTGTGCTGCGTCGGCGTTGTCTGCCCACCAGCATGGCGCGGTCGACTGGCGCGCATGACGCATCAGATGTTCGCCGATGCCACCACCAAGAAGGCGGGCAGCGGACATGGTGCTGGGATAGTCGGAATCAAAGCACGGCGTGAGCCGGCTGCTGTCGGCGGACGAACCGGCGAGGCAAAGCGCGAAATCGCGCGCGCCGAGATCGACGGCAATCCAGCGGCAGCGCTTGGCAGCGTCGGCAAGGGTTACGGCGGGCATGCCGATTGTGGCGGCGTGGCTGGCGGACGAAACGTCCTGCTGGCAGTCCGACGCGCGGCCTAGCTGCTTTGCCTGGGCGTAGCTCAAATGATGCCGCTCCTGATCGCGGTCGCAATCGCCATGGCGCGATTGGAGGCCGACAGTTTCTGGATCGCGTGGGTGATGTAGGAATTGACGGTGTTGGACGACACACCAAGGATCAGCGCGACCTCGTCGGTGGTCTTGCCCTCGGACACCCAAAACAGGCATTCTCGCTCGCGGTCGGAGAGCGGGTCCTGCATGGTCGCAGCTGCCAGGATGCTGGGTGCCTGCGACAGCGCATAGCAGCATTCGAGCTGAGTGCGCGGCATGACGGCCGGGTCAATGCGGCCAGCTTCGTCTGCGGAAAACAGCACGAACAGGCGCTGGCGGCCGACATGCAGGCGTAGAGCAAAAATTTCGGCATGGCCGAGTATGTCGAGCAGGCGGGCTTCTTCGCCGCCAAGGATTCCTGGTGCCTGCGAGGCGATGAGGCTCTGCGGGCGGCCGCCGGGCGCGCTGGCGAACGGGCCTTGGGCGAGACCGGCGATAAGCGCATGGCCGGCAAGCTGGATGGCGTCATAGATCCAGTTCGAGGCGATGATCTGGAGATTGTCGCGCTCCTGGTCCTGGGCGATGGCGACGAGCATATAGCCGTCGGCACCGATCTCGTCGGTCAGGTTCATGAAGAAAGCGGTGAGATCGCTGCGTGATGCGAGCCTTGCTGCGACGGTCGTATGTTCGTGGCGGGCTGCGAGGGCGGTCATCTCAAAACTTCTGCCGGAATCCATTTGGGAACCGGAGTTGGGCGGCGGCCCGATCCGGTCGAAATATCCATAACTTTGACGTAAAAACACGACGCGGACGCCTGGGGCATCCATCGGCCGAATCCGTACTGGTCGCGCGAAACCTGACGCGCTCTCCACCGGGAAAATTCCCGGCATTTCAGAGAGTTGGTGGTTCGCCGCGCCCCCCGAGGACCGGCTGATTCGTGGTTAATCTAACCGCTCGCGAATCGCTCTGCAAACATAATTGACAAAAAGTTAATTCAGAGTCCTTCGACAGACTCAAGGCGGGTTGAAAGCTCGCGGAAACCTTGGGGAAAGCTTCGCGACAATCGCCATTGATCGGCTGACACAATCGGCATAACGCTGCGTCCACTGCGGGCAGGGGAATGCAATGAGCGAGCAAATTCGTGAAGTGACCAGCGTATCATGGTTCGGGCGGATCAAGCGTGCGGTCGGCGGGGTGCTGGTCGGCCTGATCCTTGTCGCTGCCATGGTGGCGGTGCTGTTCTGGAACGAGGGCAGGGCGGTGACCACGGCGCGCTCTTTGGCCGAAGGCGCGGGTGCCGTGGTGTCGGTGCCGTCCGATGCGATCAACGGCGCCAATGAGGGCAAGCTCATCCATACCAGCGGAGCCATGAGCACATCGGAAGGGCTCAGCGACCCGGACTTTGCAATATCGGCCGAAGGCGTGCGCCTGGTGCGCAACGTCGAGATGTACCAGTGGGTGGAGAATTCCAAATCGGAGACGACCACCAAGCTGGGCGGCGGCGAGGAGACGGTCACTACCTACAGCTATGCCAAGCAATGGCAGGACCGGCCGATCTCGTCATCCGAGTTCAAGCAACCGTCCAACCACCAGAACCCGTCAATGGAGATCGCGACGCGATCGTTCCAGATCCCCGAGGGCAGGCTTGGCGCATTCATACTGGACGAACCGGTGCTCGACCGCATCGGAGATGCCCAGCCGCTGACCATATCGCCGACCCAGCTCTCGGATATCCAGGACGCCCATTCCGGCGCCGAGCGCATCAGCGTCGTCGATGGCCGGATATTCCTTGGCGTCAACCCGACATCGCCGGCGATTGGCGACTATCGCATTGGCTATAGGCTGGTGYCGCTCGGCGACATCAGCGTCATCGGCCAGCAGAGCGGCCACAGGTTTTCGCCCTACCAGACGGTCGCGGGCGATGAACTGCTGCTCGTCGATGCCGGCAAGGTGCCGGCCGAAAAGATGTTTGCAAATGCCGTGAGCGCCAACACCATCATCACCTGGCTGGTGCGCGCCGGCTGCCTGCTTTTGCTGGCCATCGGTTTCGGATTGCTACTGGCCCCGCTCGGCGTGTTGGCCGATGTGA
The DNA here is from genome assembly GCF_056400805.1 of Aminobacter sp. P4_H6_2. NCBI lineage: Bacteria > Pseudomonadati > Pseudomonadota > Alphaproteobacteria > Hyphomicrobiales > Phyllobacteriaceae > Aminobacter > Aminobacter sp. P4_H6_2. Next base: position 8,345 of record NZ_JBFUKO010000043.1, on the reverse strand, counting down.
TCCCCTTCGTCGGCAGCATCGTGCGCATGGGCGCCGGGCTTGTCGCCTTCGTGCTGGCGCTGCTGGTGGGGTCGGCGACGATCGCCGTGGCGTGGTTCTGGTACCGACCGCTCCTGGCAGTCGGCATCGCGGTCGGAGGGCTTGCCTTGGCCTACGTGTTGACGAGGTTCGGCAAGCGCAAGGCGGCAGCCGCCGCGCCGCGAGGGGGCGCGACGGCGTAGATGGCAATTACCGCCCCTCAAAGCCGGTGAGCACGCCGACGGCGTTGATGCCGATCTCGTCGACGGCGTAGCCGCCTTCCATGACAAACAGTGTAGGCAGGCCAAGCTTGGCGATGCGCGCGCCAATCTTGGGATAGTCGGCGCTGGTCAGCTTGAACTGGCTGATCGGATCCCTTTCGAAGGTGTCTACGCCGAGCGAGACGACAACGACGTCCGGCGCATAGGCGGCAAGCTTCTGGCAGGCATCCTCAAGGGCTTCGCCCCACTTCTCCCACGAGCTGCCGAAGGGCATCGGGTAGTTGAGGTTGAAGCCTTCGCCTGCGCCTGAACCGCGCTCGTCTGCATGGCCGAGGAAGAACGGATATTCGGTCATCGGGTCGCCATGCAGGTTGATGACCTGGATGTCGGGGCGATCGTAGAAGATTTCCTGGGTGCCGTTGCCGTGGTGGTAGTCGACGTCGAGAACGGCGACGCGCTTGGCGCCCTGATCGCGGAACCACTGGGCGGCGACGGCGGCGTTGTTGATGAAGCAATAGCCGCCCATGAAGGCGGCACCGGCATGGTGGCCAGGCGGACGGCAGAGCGCGAATGCGCTGCGTTCGCCAGCCTTGACCAGATGGGCCGCGGTCAGTGCCACGTCATAAGACGACTTGATGGCATCCCATGTGCCCTTCACGAAGCTCGCGCCGCCGTCGAAGGAATAGAAACCGAGCAAGGCCTCGATGTTGCGCGGGCGCACATCGCCGCGCAGGCCGCGCGTCGGCCAGGCGAAGGGGATTGCCGAGCCCGACTTGCCGGCGGCTTCCCACTGCGGCCAGACGGTCGGCAGGAAGTCGATGTAGTCGGCGGTATGCACACGCTTGGCAGCCGTGAGGTCATGCACCTCGGGCGCAAGGATGTCCCCCAGCTTTTGATTTTCGATCCGCGCCTTGATGATCTCGGCGCGCGAGGGTTTTTCGAAGCCGGGTACGATGGCACCCGCAACAAGCTCCATCTGGCCGCTGTGGCCGGCGTGAAGCGGCGAAAAGACTGTCTTCATGAAAATCCTTCCTGGTTCTGGTTGAAGTCGAGATAGGGGTCGACGAGGGCAAGCCACATGATCTTGACGTCGTCCTGGATGAGATCGAAGGCCTTGCGGTCGCGCTTGAGCCCGACGAGACGGCAGACGTGGCCGACTTCCATCATCACCACGCCGAGCCGGCTGGCGACCTGATCCTGAAGTGCGGGATTCATATGCTGAAGCCAGGCGGCGTAGAGGGCGATGATCTGTTCGTCGTATTCGTTCTGGATGGGCCTGAGATCGGGATTGCCGGTGATGGCCTCGATGACTGGCATCAGATTGGCGTTGTCGAGATAGAGCCTGGAGGTGTCGACGAAGAGCTTGTCCACCTCCTGCTGAAATTCGTCGCGATTGGCGGGGCGCGGAGCGTCGATACGCTTGGCGATCACTTCGGGGAAGGCGCCGAGCCAGCGCCGGGCGAGGTCGAGAAGGATAGCTTCCTTGTTGGGGAAGTACTGATAGACCGATCCGACGGACAAGCCGGCGCGCTGCGCAATCGCAAGCGTCGTTGGCGTCTTGGTGCCTTGTTCCCTGGTCAAGGTCAGGGCGGCATCGAGGATCCTGTCGACCACCTTGCTCGACCGTTCCTGTCGGGGCTGCTTGCGCGGTTTGAGCGCTGTCGTGGTTTTCCAGCTGAGACTGCGATTCACGGAATGATCTTCTCGCTCCCTAGGCGCGGTCATCATATACGAGCGCGTCCTCCACAACGCATCCACAATCCCGCATATTGACAAACGCGAATAATTAGTCGCATTTTTTCCCGTTGCTGTCTTCAGGGAAACGCGAGGAATTCCTGGGATAGCGGACCGGCCTCAACCTTCCAAGTTTGAACGGTCTCAGTCAGTCAAGAGCGCGGAGTCGCGATGTCTGTCCAAACGGTTCGCAATGCCGATCTGATCGTCATCAACGGCCGCGTGTTGACCATGGACCCGACCCGGCCCGCGGCGGAAGCGGTGGCCATCGCAGACGGCTTGATCACCGCTGTCGGCGACAAGCAAACGGTGGAAGCTTGGCGCGGACCTCAGACCAAGGTCATCGATGCCCGTGGCGGATCGGTGGTGCCGGGCTTCATCGAAGCGCACATGCATCTCTTTTCGGGTGCGGCCGAACTCGCCCATCTCCAGCTCGCCGGCGTCCACGGCTTCGAGGCCTTGCGCGATGCGGTGCAGGCCTACGCCAGGTCGCGGCCCGATGCGCGCATGCTGGTGGGGCAAGGCGCGGACTACACGATCGTCGGCGCCGAGCGCGTCACCCGGCATCATCTTGACGCGATCCTGCCCGACCGGCCGTTCCTGATGGCGGCACCCGACCACCACACTTACTGGGCGAACACCCGGGCGCTCGAGATGGCCGACGTGCTACATGGGCGCGAGCTGACGCCCGGCAACGAGATCGTCATGGGCACCGATGGCCTGGCCGAGGGCGAGCTGCGCGAAAACGAGGCGTTCAACCCGGTACTCAAGCTTGCCGGCGAAGGCCGCGTGCGGCTCGGGCTGTCGACCGGCGGCGAACCCGACCCGATGCCGAGTGCCGAGGAACGTGCCGGCGACCGCGCCATCATGCGGCGCGGGCTCGACTGGTGCGCGCGCCACGGCATAACCTCTGTCCAGAACATGGACGGTAACTACTACCAGCTCGAGCTCCTGTCGGAGGTCGAGGCCGAGGGCGACCTGATCTGCCGGGTAAAGATCCCGTTCCACTACAAGAACTTCATGACCCTCGACATGCTTGACAAGGCATCAGACATGGCCGAGCGCTACAGCAGCGAGTGGCTGTCATCGGGCATGGTGAAGCTGTTTTACGACGGCGTGCTCGACTCGTGGACGGCTGTCATGATCGAGCCTTATGCCGACCGCCCTGACTGGGTTGGGGAGCCGCTGTTTTCGTCGGGGGAATTTTCGCGCATTGCTGTCGAGATCGACAGGCGTGGCCTGCAGATCGCCGTGCATTCGATCGGCGACGGTGCCGTACGCGCCGTGCTCGACGGCTACGAGGCAGCCCAAAAGGCCAACGGCAAGCGCGACAGCCGTCACCGCGTCGAGCATATCGAGCTGACCACCGCGACCGATATTCCGCGCTTTGTCGATCTTGGCGTCATCGCCTCGATGCAGCCGCCCCATCCGCCAGGAGGCATGAGCTTCCCGCTCGAGCCGACTGTGTCGCGTATCGGCCGGGAGCGCTGGCCTTATGCCTATCCGACCCGCACGCTGATCGATGCCGGCGCCCATGTGGTGTTTGCATCGGACTGGCCGGTAGCGCCCATAGACCCGATTCTGGGCATGCAGGCGGCCATGCTGCGCAAGCCTTGGGCGGACGACATGCCCGACCAGCGCGTTTCGCTGCATCAGGCGCTGGCCGGCTACACGGTTGAGGGTGCTTATGCCGAATTCATGGAAGACAAAAAGGGCCAGCTGAAACCCGGCTTCTTCGGTGATCTGGTCGTGCTGTCGGCCGATCTCGAAGCAATAGCGCCTGAAGGTCTGCACGAGGTGCGGCCGGTGACGACGATCTGCGGCGGCAAGGTGACCTACCAGGCCTGATGGTGGCACGGCGATTGCTCGACCAGTGAGATGACAGCTGTTGTTGCCAAGCCTTGAGGCATGTGGTGACAATCGAAACGGGAACAAGTTCGCCAGCAAGGTGGACGAAACAATGGGGCGTTATGCGTGCCGGACACACCGGGTAGGAATGCGATTGAAGTTCGCGGCGTTCGTAAAGTCTTTGGAACGGGTGAGGCACAGGTAGCGGCGCTCGATACCGTTTCGGTGTCGATCAGGGAAAACGAGTTCTTCACGCTGCTCGGACCATCGGGTTGCGGCAAGACCACGCTTTTGCGGCTGATCGCCGGCTTCGACTTTCCTTCCGAAGGTGAGATCCTGCTTTATGGCAGCGATATCGCGCCGCTGCCGCCGTTCAAGCGGCCGGTCAACACGGTGTTCCAGTCCTATGCGCTGTTTCCGCATATGACCGTGGAGCAGAACATCGGCTTCGGTCTCGAAATGCTGGGCAAGTCGCGCGCCGTGATCGATGCGCGGGTGGCCGAGATGCTGAAGCTGGTGCGCATGGAAAAGCTCGCCAAGCGCCGCACCAGCCAGATTTCAGGTGGCCAGCAGCAGCGCGTCGCCCTTGCGCGTGCGCTCGCGCCGCAGCCCAAGGTGCTGTTGCTCGACGAGCCGTTGTCGGCGCTCGACTACAAGCTGCGCAAGGAAATGCAGATCGAGCTCAAGCGGCTGCAGCACGAGACAGGCATCACCTTCATCTTCGTCACCCACGACCAGGAAGAGGCGCTGACGATGTCGGACCGCATCGCTGTGATGTCGTCGGGCAAGATCCTGCAGGTGGGCAGTCCGCGCGATATCTACGACCGCCCGGCCGAGCGCTTCGTCGCCGATTTCATCGGCGAGACCAATTTCCTCGACGCCAAGATCGACAGCTTCGACGGCGGCAAGGCCAAGGTGACGCTGAAGTCCGGCGCCTCCATCTCCGCGACCGTTGCCGAGGGCTTTAAGCCCGATGGCGACGCAACTGTCGTGATCCGTCCAGAGCACGCCAAGGCCGTCAAAGGGCAGGGCGACATTTCGGGCATTGTCGAAAACGTCGTTTATTTCGGCACCGATACGCATGTACACATCAAGCTGGACGATGGCGAGACGTTTACCGTTCGCCAGCAGAATGCGCGCGGGGCGGATGCCACCTTCGAGCGCGGCGAGCGCGTCGGCGTCGTCATCGGTGACGACGCGGCCCAGATCCTGAAGGACTGAGCCATGGCCACTGCTGCGGAAGTCGAAAAGCTCAATGAAAGCCGCGATTTGCGCAAGCGCTGGCTGTTGTCGGCGCYGGCGCTGATCATCATCTTCCTGGCGGCCTCCGGTCCGCTGTTGATCGTGCTGATCTATTCGTTCCTGACACCGGGACCGTATGGCGACGTGGTGTGGAAATTCTCCACCGACGGCTGGGTGTCGGTCCTGCTTGAGCGCGACATTTTCGACGACACGCTGGCCTTTGCCAGCGCGCATCTGACCATCTTCTGGCGCTCGCTGAAGCTTGCCCTCATGGCGACAGTGGCGACGCTGATCTTCGGATTCCCGACAGCCTATTTCATCGCGACGCGTTCGGAGCGGACGCGTGACATCTGGCTGTTCTTGATCACCATCCCGTTTTGGACCAACCTTCTCATCCGCACCTTCGCCGTGCTGCAGGTGATCCGCAACGAAGGCATCATCAACACCGGCCTGATCAAGCTCGGCATCATCGACCAGCCGATCCAGATGCTGTTCACCGACTTCGCCATCATGGTCGGCATGGTCTATGTCTACCTGCCGCTGATGGTGCTGCCGCTTTATGCCAGCATGGAAAAGCTCGACTTCCGTCTCGTCGAGGCGGGCTACGATCTCTACGCCACGCGTTGGCAGGTGCTGCGCCGGATCATCTTTCCGATGGTCAAGCCGGGCGTCATCGCCGGTTCGATCCTGGTCTTCATCCCGGCCATCGGCGCATATGTGACGCCGAGCGTGCTCGGCGGCGGCAAGAACATGATGTTCGCGAACCTGATCGAATTGCAGTTCGGGCAGGGGCGCAACTGGCCGCTGGGGGCCGCCTTGTCGATCACTGTCATGGCGATCGTGATGGTGGCGCTGCTGGTCTATGTCCGCAACACGTCCGGATCGGATGCGCGTCATGGCTAAGCGGTTTTCGATACGACACCAGACCGGCTTCACCGCGATCGCTGCGACCTGCTTCGTGCTGCTCTATCTGCCGATCGTGGTGCTGGTCGCCTATGCCTTCAACGAGTCGACCTCGGTTTCGGAGTGGGGTGGCTTTTCGCTGCGCTGGTTCGTCTCCGCCTGGAACAACGTGCAGGTGATCGACGCCTCCTGGCGTTCGCTGAAGATCGCTTCGGCGGCGGCGATCATGGCGACGATTGCCGCAACCATGGCGGCACTGGCAACGACACGGACGCAACCCTATCGCGGGCTGACGTTCAAATACGCCTTTATCAACCAGCCGCTGATGGTGCCTGAGATCGTCACCGGCGTGGCGCTGCTGATCTTCTTTGCCCAGGTCAAGATTGCGACCGGCTATTCGGGGCTTGGCTATCTGATCGCCGCGCACACCGCGTTCTGCATCCCATTCGCCTACCTGCCGATCCGGGCGCGGCTCGAGAACATGGACCTGACGCTCGAACGCGCCGCAGCCGATCTCTATGCCACGCCATGGAAGGCGTTCCGCAGGGTCACTCTGCCATTGCTTTGGCCCGGCATCATCGCCGGGTTGATGCTCGCCTTCGTCATTTCGCTCGATGACGTGGTCATCACCGAGTTCGTCAAGTCGGGCGGCCAGGACACCTTGCCAACCTACATGCTGGGGCAAATCCGCCGCGGCATCACGCCGGAGGTCAATGCGATCTCGACCGTCTTCCTGCTCTTGTCGGTCGTCATCGTCACACTGTTCTTCTTCATGAGCAGAAAACGGGATTAGTTCAACGGGAGTGGAATGATGAACCTGAAATCCATGTCGATGGCCGTTGGCCTGGCGCTGCTGGCCTCGACCAGCCTCGCCTCCGCCGAAGGCGAGCTGAACATTTACAACTGGGGCAATTACATCAGCCCCGAGATGATCAAGAAGTTCGAGGTGAAGTACAGCGTCAAGGTCACCGTCACCGACTACGACTCCAACGACACAGCACTCGCCAAGGTGCGCCAGGGCGGCACCGGCTTCGATATCGCGATTCCGTCTCAGACCTTCATTCCGATCTGGATCAAGGAAGGCCTCATCCAGGAGACCGATCCGGGCAAGATGGAAAACGCCAAGAACATTGCGCCGGAATGGGCCAATCCCGACTTCGATCCCGGCCGCAAATACTCGGTGCCATGGGCCTGGGGCACGATCGGCGTCGTCGTCAACACCGACACATACAAGGGACCGGCCGACAGCTGGGGSATCATCTTCGAYACGCCKGAKGAGCTGAAGGGCAAGGTCAACGTCGTTCCKGAAATGAASGACGTGATGTTTGCGGCGATCAAGTATGTCGRCGGCGAACAGTGCACCGACGACAAGACGGTTCTGAAGAAGGTGCGCGACATGCTGGTCGCAGCCAAGCCGAACTGGATCGCCATGGAGTACAACACCATCGAGAAGATGGGGGCCGGCGACTTCAAGGCGACCAGCGACTGGAACGGCTCGGCATTGCGCCAGCGCCTGGCCAATCCGGCGATCCACTTCAACTATCCCAAGGAAGGTTATGGGCTTTGGAGCGATAACGTCGTTGTGCTGAAGGAAGCCAAGAACGTTGAAAATGCCAAGCTGTTCCAGAACTTCATGATGGATCCGGAAAACGCGGCATTGAACTCTGCCTTCCATCGTTATGCGAACGGCATCGCCGGTTCCGACAAGTTCATGCCGGCCGACATGAAGGACGCGCCGGAAGTGATCATTCCAGAGGCTGAAAAATCGCGCGGCGAACTGCAGCGCCTGTGCTCGCCGGAGATTCAGGCGCTGTACACCAAGATCTGGACCGAACTGCAGAAGTAAGCCTACGCGCAGGGCGTCCAGCCTGAAACAACGCAGCCGGGATCGATGAAGATCGATCCCGGCTGTCACAAGCGTTTTTTCTGCACATGGCAGAAGACGTCACAGGTAACAGAAGGAGTATTGCCGTGAAATCGAGATTGTCCGCCGCCACAGCGGCCCTGGCACTGCTGGCCACAACRGGCCTCGCCCACGCCGAAGGTGCGCTCAACATCTACAATTGGGGCAATTACACCAACCCGGACGTCATCAAAAAGTTCGAGGAGAAGTACAAGGTCAAGGTGACGGTCACCGACTACGACTCCAATGACACCGCACTTGCCAAGGTGCGCCAGGGCGGCAGCGGCTTCGACATCGCCGTTCCCTCGCAGACGCATCTGCCTATCTGGATCAAGGAAGGCCTTTTGCTCGAGACCAATCCCGGCGGCATGGAGAACGCCAAGAACATCGCGCCGGAATGGGCCAATCCCGAATTCGACCCCAACCGCAAATATTCCGTGCCGTGGGCATGGGGTACTGTTGGCACCGTCGTCAAC
>NZ_JBFUKO010000042.1:0-18991 GCF_056400805.1 Aminobacter sp. P4_H6_2 | reverse complement strand
ACGCGCGTCCGCGCCGCACTGTTCATGGCAGCCCTTGTCGCCGCACGTCACAACCCTGTCCTCAAGGCCTTCCGCGACAGGCTCGTTGCCGCCGGCAAGCCCAAGATCGTCGCCATCGTCGCGACAATGCGCAAGCTCCTCACCATCCTCAACGCCATGATCCGGGACCAAAAACCATGGCAAACCGCTTGACCGCCAAGACAGTCGCTCTCCCCGTGAAATACGGGGAGAGGGAGGGCGTCGGCGTTGCCGCTTTTCCCTTCTCCCCGTCATTACGGGGAGAAGGTGCTACACGCGCGCCCTAGGAACGCTAGCTGCCGCTGCCCCACGGGCCATGGAACGCGCCCGGCGCATCGATGCGCTCGAAGCCAYGCGCACCGAAGAAGTCGCGCTGCGCCTGCGTCAGGTCGGTCGAACCCCGGCCCTGGCGATAGCCGTCGAAATAGGCAAGCGCCGACGACAATGCCGGCACCGGCAGGCCGGCCTCGGCGGCACGGGCGACGATGCGGCGCAGCGACGGATGCGCCTTGCCCATCATGTCGACGAAGGCCGGCACCATCAGCAGGTTGGTCGAGGCATCCGCCTTGCCGAAGGCCTCGGCGATGGTGTCGAGGAACTGCGAGCGGATGATGCAGCCGGCGCGCCAGATCTTGGCGATSGTCGGCATCGGCAGGTTCCAGYCGAACTCCTTGGAGGCTGCGGCCATGACCGCAAAGCCCTGCGCATAGGCAGCGATCTTGCCTGCAAACAATGCAAGCTCGAGATCGTGAAGCACCTCGTCCTTGCTGCCGGCAAACTTGAGCGTGTTGGCACCATAGGCCTTTTCCGCCGCCAGCCGTTCGTCCTTCATCGACGACAGCACGCGCGCCGCCACCGCCGCTTCGATCGCCGTCGCTGGAATGCCGAGTTGCTGTGCTTCGATCACCGACCATTTGCCGGTGCCCTTCTGGCCGGCGCGGTCGAGGATGATGTCGACCACCGGCCGCCCGGTCTTAGGATCGTCTGCCTCGAGCACGGATGCGGTGATCTCGATCAGGTAGGATTCGAGGCGACCCTTGTTCCAACCGGCGAAGACGGGAGCGATCTCTTTCGGCTTCATGCTGAGCCCGTCGCGCAGGATGCCGTAGATCTCGGCGATCATCTGCATGTCGGCATATTCGATGCCGTTATGGATGGTCTTGACGAAGTGGCCGGCGCCGTCTGTGCCGAGCCAGGCGGCACAGGGCTCGCCCTTGAACTTGGCCGAGATCGCGGTCAGCACGCCTTCGACACGTTTGTAGGATTCGGGCGTGCCGCCGACCATGATCGAGGGGCCGTGGCGCGCGCCCTCCTCGCCGCCCGAAACGCCCATGCCGATGAAGGTCAGGCCCGAGCCCTCCAACTCCTTGAAGCGGCGCATGGTGTCGCGGAAGTTGGCGTTTCCGGCATCGATGATGATGTCGTTGGCCGACATGGCACCGCGCAGTGCCGCAATCTGTTCGTCGACGGGGGGTCCCGCCAGCACCATGATGATGACAGGACGCGGCGGGCGGATCGCGGCGGTCAGCTCCTCGATCGAGGCGCATGGCACCACCATGTCGCGCAGCGCACCGGCCGATTCGACAAATGCCTGCGTGCGGGCCGGCGTGCGGTTGAAGACGGCGATGCGGTGGCCCTTTTCGGCGATGTTCAGCGCCAGGTTCGAGCCCATCGTGCCCAATCCGATCAGTCCGATTTCGGCTTTTTCCATGGTCGTTATCCCGTCTGCTGATTTCACGTGCCAGAGGCGGCGGCATGATTGACCGTGCCCGGGCCAAGGTCAACTCGCAGCCCGGCGCGCGCATGGTGGCGAGCGATCAACTCGTCGTGCCTTGGCCAAAGGCGCGGCCGCGCTAATCCTTGCGGCGGCGCCCGTAAAGCTCGAGCCGATGGTGGACGATGTCGTATCCAAGCTGGCGGGCGATTTCCTGCTGCAGCTGTTCGATACGGTCTGAACGGAACTCGATCACGTCACCGGTATCCATGTCGATTAGGTGGTCGTGATGATCACCGCCCGCCTGCTCGAAACGCGACGGCCCGCCCTCGAAGGCATGGCGGTGGATCGCACCCATTTCCTCCAGGAGCTTCATCGTCCGGTAGACGGTAGACAAGGAGATGCTCTTGTCGATGGTCTCGGCGCGGCGGAAGATTTCGAGCGCGTCGGGATGATCCTCGGTCTCGCCCAGAATACCCAGGATGATCTTGCGCGGACGCGTGATGCGGATGCCCGCCTTGCGCAACGCTTTTTCGTAATCGGGCTTCTTGGATCCGGGCTTGGTGGCAGTCTTCGTCATGGCCCGACTATGTGCCAGATGACACCCAGTTGCAAAAGATTATGTGTGCGTTCATCCCCAGAAGAAGGGGCGCTTCCGTCGCGCCCCGCATTCCCATGCGATAAACTGGCGATGACGATACGGCAGGTTCAGAGGGCGTGGAAAAGCGGGCAATGGGGGCAAGCTGTATTGTTGCACTGTCAAGCAAATCTTCAATGTCTCGTTCCTTCCCACCCCCCTCTGGCCTGCCGGCCATCTCCCCCACAAGGAGGGAGATTAGTCGCATCCACGGCAGCGCTCGTCCTGCGATTTAGCAGAAAGTGAACGCTGCGACGTTGGTGGTTGGCCAGAAGGCAAATGAAGGCGTGATCTCCCTCCTTGTGGGGGAGATGGCCGGCAGGCCAGAGGGGGGCAGGAAGGAACGAGACGTCGCAGGTAGCAGCCTCGAGCCGCCAGCAAGAATGTGCGCGTGGGGAACCGTCCCACAATCCGCCCGTCCTCATTGCCATCTCGCAGCGCATTGGCACCTTCAGCCATATCGGCGCGCCTGGATGCTTCACCCTAGGTTGCAAACTGCGGCACGCAGGCCACCAAACTACCCCGACTTGCCCTCTTCCTCGAAGGTCACCGCGACATCGGCATTGGCCGACAGGCGTACCTTGTTGCCTTCGGTTTCGGCGACAAGGGCGGTGGAAATGTAATGGTGGTGGCCACGATGCCTGCCTTCGCCGCCATCCTGCTTGGTCAGCTTGATGCGGCCGTTTTCGACCTTGTCGACAGTGCCGATGTGAACGCCGTCGGCGCCGATCACTTCCATATGCTCGCGAATTCCCGAGGTGGCTGACACGATCGTTCTCCTTGGTTGGAATTGGCAAACGACAACGCGCCAGCTGCCGATTGGATGCGAGCTGGCGCTCAAAAGGCATCGGCGCAGTGTTTTCATGCGCCTCAGTTGCAAACGATTTGCAATTGCATTGACAAGGGCGCGAGGTGCCATTAGGTAAGGCATCGTAGCTGCCGCCCGTTCGGTGCGGCGTTCTCGTACGGGATTTCCATGACAGCCTTTCGTGCCACACTTGCCGCCATCGCCATGCTGGGGGCCATGCTCGGACTTTCGGCCTGCTCGCAAGAGAGCGAAGCGGGCGGCAAGATGAAGGTGGTCACCACCTTCACTGTGATCGCCGACATCGCCCGCAATGTCGCCGGTGACGCGGCGGAGGTGGAATCGATCACCAAGCCCAATGCTGAGATCCACAACTACCAGCCGACGCCGGGCGACATCATCCGCGCCCAGAAGGCCGATCTCGTCCTGTGGAACGGGCTGAACCTCGAAATGTGGTTCGAAAAATTCTTCGAAAATCTCGACGGCGTGACACAAGCCGTTGTTTCGGATGGCGTGGCGCCCATGGGCATTGCCGAGGGCCCCTATACCGGCAAACCCAACCCGCATGCCTGGATGTCGCCTGAGGCAGCGCTCATCTATGTCGAAAACATCCGCAAGGCCTTTGCCGCCAAGGACCCCAAGAACGCGGAGGTCTACGCCAAAARCGCCGCAGCCTATGCCGCCAAGATCAAGGCGACGGTGGCGCCCATCCATACCGCGATCGAGACCATTCCCGAACAGCGGCGCTGGCTCGCCACCAGCGAAGGCGCGTTCTCGTATCTGGCGCGCGACTTCAACCTGAAGGAGGTTTATCTTTGGCCGATCAACGCCGACCAGCAAGGCACGCCCCAGCAGGTGCGCAAGGTGATCGACCTCGTCAAGGCCAACAACATTCCCGCCGTGTTCAGCGAAAGCACGGTGTCGTCGAAGCCGGCCGAGCAGGTCGCGCGGGAAACGGGCGCCCGCTATGGCGGCGTGCTGTATGTCGACTCGCTGAGCGATGCCAGCGGCCCGGTGCCGACCTATCTCGACCTGATGCGGGTCACCACCGAAACCATCGTCAAGGGGCTCGCCCAATGAACGTGCCGTTGAAGGGGCGCCCCGCAACCACAGCGCTGTCAGGCGAAGGCCTGCGCGTCGACAACATCTCGGTCACCTACCGAAACGGCCACACCGCCCTTCGCAACGCCTCCTTCGCCATTCCGCGTGGCACCATCACCGCCCTTGTCGGCGTCAACGGCTCAGGGAAGTCGACCCTGTTTAAGTCGATCATGGGCTTCGTTCCGCTCGCCACAGGCAGYGTTTCGATATTCGGCGAGCCGGCACGCGAGGCGCTGAAGAAAAACCTCGTCGCCTATGTGCCGCAGAGCGAGGATGTCGACTGGAACTTTCCGGTGCTCGTCGAAGACGTGGTCATGATGGGCCGCTATGGCCACATGAACTTCTTCCGCATGACACGCGCGGTCGACCGCGAGGCGGTGGATGCGGCACTCGAACGCGTCGGCATGGCCGATTTCCGCACGCGCCAGATCGGCGAGCTTTCCGGCGGCCAGAAGAAGCGCGTCTTCCTGGCCCGCGCCCTTGCCCAGGAGGGCGAGATCATCCTGCTCGACGAACCGTTCACCGGCGTCGACGTGCGCACCGAAGAAGCGATCATCACGCTGTTGCAAGGCCTGCGAGACGAAGGCCGCGTGATGCTGGTGTCGACGCATAATCTGGGCTCGGTACCGCGTTTCTGCGACCGCGCCGTGCTGGTCAACCGCACCGTGCTTGCCTCCGGGCTGACGGCCGAAACCTTCACCAAGGCCAATCTCGAAAAGGCCTTTGGCGGCGTGCTGCGTCAATTCATCCTTGGCGGCGCCGAACTGCACCAGGACGCGGCCGACACACGCCAGGTGACGGTGCTGACCGACGACGAGCGCCCCTTCGTCATCTATGGCGATGACGCCGAGAAAGACGTTGCAGCCAAGAAGGGCGGGCGCAAGAAATGATTGCCACGCTCCTGGAGCCATTCGGCTACGGCTACATGCTCAACGCCATGTGGGTGTCCGCCCTAGTCGGCGGCGTCTGCGCCTTCCTCTCGGCCTATCTGATGCTCAAGGGCTGGTCGCTGATCGGCGACGCGCTTTCGCACTCGATTGTGCCAGGCGTCGCCGGCGCCTACATGCTGGGCCTGCCGTTCGCGCTCGGCGCCTTCATTTCTGGCGGGCTTGCAGCGGGCGCTATGCTTTTCCTCAACCAGCGCACCAAGCTGAAGGAAGACGCCATCATCGGGCTGATCTTCACCTCGTTCTTCGGGCTTGGCCTGTTCATGATCTCGCTGTCACCGGCCTCGGTGAACATCCAGACCATCGTGCTCGGCAATATCCTGGCGATCACGCCTTCCGACACGCTGCAGCTGGTGCTGATCGGCGGCATTTCGCTCGCCATCCTGCTCGCCAAATGGAAGGACCTCATGGTCGCGTTTTTCGACGAAAACCATGCGCGTTCGATCGGGCTCAAGCCCGATCTGCTCAAGGTGCTGTTCTTCATGCTGCTGTCGGCCTCGACGGTCGCGGCGCTGCAGACCGTCGGCGCATTCCTGGTCATCGCCATGGTGGTGACGCCGGGGGCCACCGCCTATCTGCTCACCGACCGCTTTCCGCGACTGATCGCAATCAGCGTGGCTATCGGCTCGATCACCAGCTTTGTCGGCGCCTATGCAAGCTATTTCCTCGACGGCGCGACGGGGGGCATCATTGTCGTCGCTCAGACGCTGATCTTCCTGATCGCGTTTGTCTTCGCACCCAAGCATGGGCTGCTGGCGTCGCGAAAGCGGGCACGGCAAGCACTGGAGGCGGGGATATGATGATGATGGGTCTCATTCCTTCCCACCCCCCTCTGGCCTGCCGGCCATCTCCCCCGCAAGGGGGGAGATCAACTGTCATCACCACCTTCGCAAACCGCCGACATTCCAAAACAAGCGCCGACCTCAAAGCTGCTGATCTCCCCCCTTGCGGGGGAGATGGCCGGAAGGCCAGAGGGGGGTGGCGTGGAGCGCCGACCTACGTGGTGCAGCCATGATCGAAACCCTGACCCTCCCCTTCGCATTCCCGTTCATGCAGCAGGCGTTCGTCATCGCCCTGCTTGTGGCGGTGCCGATGGCGCTGCTGTCGTGTTTCCTCGTGCTCAAGGGCTGGTCGCTGATGGGCGACGCCATCAGCCATGCGGTGCTACCCGGCGTGGTGCTGGCCTACATCGCCGGCATTCCGCTCGCCGTCGGCGCCTTCGCCGCCGGCATGACCTGCGCGCTGGCGACCGGCTATCTCAAGCAAAACAGCCGGATCAAGGAAGACACCGTCATGGGCATCGTCTTTTCCGGCATGTTCGGCCTCGGCATCGTGCTCTACACCAAGATCCAGACCGACGTGCATCTCGACCATATCCTGTTCGGCGACATGCTGGGCGTGAGCTGGAGCGATGTCGGCCAGACGGCTGTCATCGCGCTGATCGCCACCGGCGCGATCGGCCTGTTTCGCCGCGATCTGTTGCTGCACGCCTTCGACCCGCAGCACGCGCAGGCGATCGGCCTACCGGTGAAGCTGCTGCATTACGGGCTGCTGTCGATCCTGTCGCTGACCATCGTCGGCGCGTTGAAGGCCGTCGGCATCATCATTGCCATTGCGATGCTGATCGCGCCGGGCGCGATCGCCTATCTGCTCACCGACCGCTTCGAGCGTATGCTGATGGTGTCGGTTCTGGTGGCGGTGCTGTCGTCATTCCTGGGGGTCTATCTCAGCTTCTTCATCGACAGCGCGCCGGCGCCGACAATCGTGCTTTTGATGAGCCTGACCTTTGTTGCCGCTTTCTTCATCTCGAAGCGCCGGACAGCGCTGCGGGAGCGGCAGGTGATGGCAGCGGATTGAGGTCGTCTCAAGCCGCTGCCGCAGTCAGCCGGCGGCGGGCGAACGAATGGCCGTCGCTGTCGAAGATGTGCAGCTCGTCGGGGCTGGCGGCGAGCCGGATCTTCGCACCGCGCTTGACCTCGACATTGCCGGGCAGCTTGGCCACCAGTGGCTGATCGGCGCGGCCGATGTCGACATAGACAAGCTGGACCTCGCCGAGCTGCTCGACATAATCGACGAGACCCTCGAACAGGTAGTCCTCGCCGGTCGCGACATAGAGGTCCTCGGGCCGCACGCCGAAGCTGACCGTCTTGCCCTGGGCATCAGTGGGCGTTGCCACCGGCACCGAGGTCTTGTGGCCGCCGACGTGGCTGACCAGGCTGTTCTCGCCCGTCCTGTCGATGGTGCCGCCGACGATGTTCATCGCCGGCGAACCGATGAACTGGGCGACGAACAGGTTGCCGGGGTGCTTGTAGAGCTCCATCGGCGTGCCGACCTGCTCGATGCGGCCKTCCTTGAGCACGACGATGCGRTCGGCCAGCGTCATCGCCTCGACCTGGTCRTGRGTKACGTAGATCATCGTGGTGTTGGGCATCGATTCCTTGAGCTTGGCGATCTCGATGCGGGTAGCGACACGCAACGCCGCGTCGAGGTTCGACAGCGGCTCGTCGAACAGGAAGACCTTGGGGTTGCGAACGATGGCGCGGCCGATGGCGACGCGCTGGCGCTGGCCGCCCGACATCGCCTTGGGCAGGCGGTCGAGATATTTGGTCAGCTGGAGAATCTCGGCCGCCGCCCGCACGCGCTTGTCGATCTCAGCCTTGCTTTCCTTGGCGATCTTCATGCCGAAGGCCATGTTGTCGTAGACGGTCATGTGCGGATAAAGCGCGTAGGACTGGAACACCATGGCGATGCCGCGCTTGGAGGGCGGCACGTCGTTGACCTTCTCGCCGGCGATCTCAAGCGTGCCGCCGCTGATCTCCTCAAGCCCTGCAATCGAGCGCAAAAGCGTCGACTTTCCGCAGCCCGAGGGGCCGACGAAGACGATGAACTCGCCCGATTTGATGTCGAGGTCGATGCCGTGGAGAATGTGCAGATTGCCGTAAGACTTCTTGACGTCCCTGAGCGTTAGATCGGCCATGGTTACCTCCCAGATTTTTCTTTCCGGCGATTAGACGAAGCGCCCGAACCAGGCGCCGTAACCACCGAGCCGGACTGCGCCGGCATTGGCATTTCCATCGAGCCCGTGTCCCGGCAGGGGTTGCAGGCCTCGACCTCCAAGATCAACGTTAGCTGCTGTGCTGCCAAGATTGAAGACGCACACGATCTCCTCGTTGCCCTCGCGACGCGTAAAGGCAACGGTATCGCCGTCGGCCTTGAGGAACGAGATATCGCCCTTGGCCAGCGCCGGATGCGCGCGGCGGAATGCGAGAAAGCGGCGGTAGTGTTCGAGCAGCGAGGCGGCGTCGCCTTCCTGCGTGTCGACGGCCTTGGCGAGATGTTCCGCAGGCACCGGCAGCCACGGCTTGACTGACGAGAACCCGCCGTTCCTGGCATCCTTGTTCCAGACCATCGGCGTGCGGCAGCCGTCGCGGCCCTTGAATTCCGGCCAGAAGCGGATGCCGTAGGGGTCCTGCAGGTCCTCGAAGCCGAGGCTGGCTTCGGTCAGCCCAAGCTCCTCGCCCTGGTAGATACAGACCGAGCCGCGCAGCGACATGAGCAGTGCCGAGATCACCTTGAGATAGGCGGTACGATCGGCCTCGCCCATGCCCCAGCGCGAGGCGTGGCGGACGACGTCGTGGTTGGAGAAGGCCCAGCACGACCAGCCGTCGCTGGCAGCCTTGCCGAAGTCTTCCAGAACCGTGCGCACCTTGGCGGCGGTGATTTTTTCAGGAGCCAGGAAGTCGAAGGCATAGCACATCTGCACCTTGTCGCCGCCAGCGGTGTAGGAGGCAACGACCTCCAGCCCGCGCTGGGAATCGCCGACCTCGCCGACAGCTGCGGCCGCCGGATATTCGTCGAGAACGGCGCGGAAGCGGGCGAGGAATTCCAGGTTCTCGGGCCTGCTCTTGTCGTAGATGTGATCCTGGAAATTGTAGGGGTTCACCGCAGGCGCGGTCTGGTCGTTGCGCTCTTCGGGTGGCAGTGCGGGATTGTCTTCCAGCCCCGCCGAATGGAAATAGAAATTGATCGTGTCGAGACGGAAGCCGTCGACACCACGTTCGAGCCAAAAGCGCGTGACGTCGAGCAGCGCGTCCTGGACGTCACGGTTGTGGAAGTTGAGGTCCGGCTGCTCGGACAGGAAATTGTGCAGGTAATACTGCATCCGACGCGTGTCCCACTGCCACGCTGAGCCGCCGAAGATCGACAGCCAGTTGTTGGGCGGGCTGCCGTCGGGCTTGGCGTCGGCCCAGACATACCAGTCAGCCTTGGCGTTGTCGCGGCTCGCCCGGCTCTCCTTGAACCAGGGGTGTAGGTCGGAGGTGTGCGAGATGACGCCATCGATCATCACCTTGAGGCCAAGGCGGTGTGCTTCTGATATCATGGCGTCGAAATCGGCCAGCGTGCCGAACATCGGGTCGATGTCGAGATAGTCCGAAATGTCGTAGCCGAAATCCTTCATCGGCGACTTGAAGAATGGCGAGATCCAGACAGCGTCCGCGCCAAGGGACGCGATATGCGGCAGCCGCTCGATGATGCCCTTGAGGTCGCCGATGCCGTCGCCGTTCGAATCCTGGAAGCTGCGGGGGTAGATCTGGTAGATCACCGCCCCCCGCCACCAGTCGCGGTCGACAGCGGTTTCAGGGTGTTCAAACTTGCGCATTGCGGCCTGCATGGAGCTAGCCTCCCTTGACTGAGCCCGCGAGCAGCCCGCGGACGAAATAACGTTGGAGCGAGAAGAACACGATCAGCGGCACGATGATGGTGACGAAGGCCGAGGTGGTGAGGATTTCCCAGTCGCCGCCTCGCGAACCAAGCAGCGCGTTGAGCTTGCCGGTGAGCACCAGCTGGTCGGAACCGCTGCCGAGGAACACCATCGCCACCAGAAGGTCGTTCCAGACCCACAGGAACTGGAAGATGGCGAAGGAGGCGAGCACCGGGAAGGACAGCGGCAGCACGATCTTGACGAAGATCTCGAAGTCGCTGGCGCCGTCGATGCGGGCGGATTCCATGATCTCGCGCGGCAGGCCGGCGATGTAGCTGCGCAAGAGGTAGATGGCGAAGGGCAGCCCAAAGCCGGTATGCGCCAGCCAAATGCCGAGATAGGTCTTGGCCGGCACGCCGAAGAACAGGCCGACGCCATTGTAGAGCTTGAGCAGTGGGATCAGCGACATCTGCAACGGCACGACCAGTAGGCCGATGATGACGGCGATCAGAAGCGCGCGGCCGGGAAAGCGCATCCAGGCGAGCGCATAGGCGGCATAGGCGGCGATCAGGATCGGGATGATGGTCGCCGGAATGGTGACCGTCAGCGAGTTGATGAAGGAGCGGCCGATGCCTTCGGAAAACAGCACCGTGCGGTAGTTGTCGGTGGTGAAGCGCGGCGGTGCCGACGACGCGTAGTAGACGCGCTGGCCGCGGTCGCCCTCGAAGGCTTTGGGTGATTGCATCACGAAGGAACCGTCGGCATTGAGCAAAAGCGAAACGCCTTCCCCGAGATCGGCGACGTCACCCGCCTGATATTGCGTCGGCGCCGCCGCCTTGGTGCCGAAGGCGCTGATGCTACGCGCCGGACCGTCACCGAAGATGTTTCCTTCGATGACGAATTTTCCGTCCTTTTCGACCTGCGCCGAAGCACCTGGCAGCCGTCCGGCTTCGGTCTGCGAGGAGGTGGAAAGTGCCGTCCACCAGCCGGAGACGATGAGTTGGTCCTTGTCGCGCAGCGAGCTTACCAGGATGCCGAGCGTCGGGATTGTCCAGATGGCGACGAAGACGAATACCGCGATATGGACGCCGAAGCGGCCGAGGAAGGACTTTCCGCTTGCACTGGCCATGTCAGTGTCCTCCCCCGCCTTCGCGATTGGCCTGGCGGATGTTCCAGATCATGATCGGAACCACAGCAAGCATGATGATGACGGCGATCGCCGCGCCACGGCCGAAATCGCCGCCGCCACGGAACATCCAGTCGAACATCAGATTGGCCAGCACCTGGCTGTTCCATTGCCCGTTGGTCATGGTCAAAACGATGTCGAAGACCTTGAGCACCAGGATGGTAATGGTGGTCCAGACGACCGCGATCGTGCCCCATATCTGCGGAACCATGATCTTCCAGAAGATCTGGAACGGGTTGGCGCCGTCGATGACGGCCGCCTCAATGGTTTCCTCGGGAATGCCGCGCAGGGCCGACGACAGGATGACCATGGCAAAGCCGGTCTGGATCCAGATCAGGATCACCATCAGGAAGAAGTTGTTCCAGAACGGTGTCGAGATCCACACCTGCGGATTGCCGCCGAGATATTGCACGGCGGCGTTCAGGATGCCGATCTGGGTCTGGCCTTCGGCGCGGTATTCGTAGACGAATTTCCAGATGACGCTTGCGCCGACGAACGAGATGGCGAGCGGCAGGAAGACCAGGCTCTTGGCGATATTGCCCCACCAGATCTTGTCGGTGAGCACCGCGATGATCAGGCCGAAGAAGGTGCAGGCGGCTGGAACGACGGCCAGCCACAGCAGGTTGTTGAAGATCGAATTGCGGAACTCACGGTCGCCGAAGGCCCAGCTGTAGTTGGCGAGGCCAACGAAGTTCTCGCCGCTGCGATCCATGAAGGAGAGCCTCAGCGTTTCGATCACCGGATAGACGAGATAGACGGTGACGATCAGCATGGCCGGGCCAACGAACAGCCATGGCCGGATCAGGCCCTGACGGCGCAGATTGTCGACGGCGGCAGCGCCGGAAACGCCGCGCGATGGAAAGACCGCGTCGAGGATCTTGTTGGCGCCCCAGTAATAGACGACGCAGCCGCCGACGCCGACGATGATGGTGAAAATGGCCGAAAGTATCTGTGCCGTCATGGGATCAGTCCCTTTTCAACGGGCTGGTTCGAGCAGACTGCCAGTGTTGGATGGACGCCGGCCTCAACCGTTCTCCGCGACACCCCGGGTGTTCTCCGTAACACCCTGCGGCAGCCCGCTCCCGGCGGGAGGGGAAACCGGGAGCGGCGCCGCCGGACCTTCTCCCCGACGGGGAGAAGGTGGCCGCGGAGCGGCCGGTCAGAGGGCTTCGCTTGCGCGTCGCCCTACTTGATCGCGTCCCAGCTCTTTTGGATGTCGGACGCGACGTCGGGCGCGGGCTTGCCGCCAACCAGATCGATCATGCCGGTCCAGAAGGCGCCGGCGCCGATCTTGCCCGGCATCAGGTCGGAACCATCGAAGCGGAAGGTCGAGGCATTGACCAGGATGTCACCCTGCTTCTTCAGCGCCTCGTTGGCGTAGGCGTCCTTGTTCGCCGTCTTGAGCGGGGTCAGGAAGCCCGACTGCGCCATCCAGATCTCATGAGCGAGCGGCATCTTCAGGAAGTCGATGAAGGCGCGCGCGGACTTGGAGTCCTTGGCGATGGTGAACAAGGTACCGCCACCGAGCACTGGATTGCCGAGCTCAGGCTTGGCGGCCATTGGCGGCAGGTAGAAGAAGTCGGCATCCTCGCCGAGCTTGGTGCCTTCGGGGAAGAAGGACGAGATGAACGACGCCTGGCGGTGCAAATAGCACTTGGGCGGAACGGCAAACAGGCCCTTGGGGCTGTCGCGGAAGTCGGTCGCCGCCACCGCTGCCTTGCCGCCGTCAACATATTTGTCGTTGGTGGCGATCTTGGCGAAGATGTCGAGTGCGTTGATCACCGCCGGATCGTTGAACGGGATCTCGTTTTTGGTCCACTTGTCGTAGACATCGGGTGCCTGGGTGCGCAGCATGATGTCTTCGACCCAGTCGGTGGCCGGCCAGCCCGTGGCACCACCAGAGCCCAGGCCGATGCACCATGGCACGCCGCCGTCGGCGACGATCTTGTCGGTCAGGGCCTGCATCTCTTCCCACGTCTTGGGRACCTCATAGCCGGCTTCCTCGAAGTTTTCCGGCACGTACCAGACCAGCGACTTCAGATCGGCCTTGAATGGGAACCCGTAGAAACCGGGCTTGCCGTCCTTGCCGTTGAAGGTGCCGAGGTCGACCCAGGACTGGCCGGCACCGTAGTTTTCCTTGACGAAACTGGCCGTGCCCTCGTCGAGCGGGGCGAGCAGGCCTTTTGAAGCCAAATCCTGGATCAGGCCAGGCTGCGGCAGAATGGCGATGTTGGGCGGGCTGCCGGCTTGCGTGTCGATGACGATCTGCTGTTCGTAATTCTCCGACGACGAGTAGTTGATCGTCACACCGGTGGCCTCGCTGAAATAGTCGAGCACCGAGCGTGCCAACGCCTCGTCTTCGCCGCGCCATGGCCCGAAGATCGAGAGCGTCTCGCCCTTCAGGTCGACCTTCTTGAGTTCGTCGAAATTTGCCCAGGTGAAACGGGCATCCTCGCCCGGCTTGAACTTCAGCTCCGCCGACGCGGGCGCGCTCAGGGCAACGGCAGCAAACGCCACGCCCAGTAACAGGGACTTCCTCATGGTCTTCCTCCCAGTGGATCGAAAACTCCGGACGGAACCTCCATTCCATCCGCCTGCATCGCTCCGACTGTGCCCCAGTCCTGCGCAAGCTGCAACCGCATCACGCAACGGCATTTCAAAGCGCTTTGGCTCGCTTCATCAGGTCATCAGAATCGAAAAGAGTCAAGAGTGCCGGCAGGCTAATCGATTTAGAAGTCGCCAGAATGTGCGCTGCAGCATGCTTTTTGGCGCTGCAGCAGCAAATTTCGCTTCAAACCAGGCATTTGCGCGCCTATTCTCGCTGGCATGAAGCGTCTTGTTTGCTCGACATCCGGGCGAAGCCTGATTTAAAGCGCTTTGGGAATCGGAGCCGAGGTGAACCTCAAACAGCTGTCGTTGATGCTCGAACTTTCGCAGACGACGGTGAGCCGTGCGCTGAACGGCTATCCGGAGGTCAGCGAGGAGACGCGGCGCCGGGTCACGGATGCCGCCAAGCGCCACGGCTACCGGCCGAACCCGAGCGCGCGCAGGCTGGCGACCGGCAAGGCCGGCATGATCGGCTACGTCATGCCGACGGGTGCCGCCGTCGACATCGATCCGCATTTCGTCGAGTTCCTGTCGGGTCTTGGCGACTATGCCCGCGGCCACGAGCTCGACCTGGTGCTGAGCCCGGCGGATGCCCAGGACGAGGAGACGACCTACAGGCGCATCGTCGCCAACAAGCAGGTCGACGCGCTCTACATCTCGGCACCCTGCAGCGCCGACAAGCGGGTCACGCTCGCCCACCAGCTCGGCATCCCTTTCATCGTGCATGGCCGCAGCGAAGGGCTTGATTTCGACTATCCGTTCATCGACATCGACAATGAAGGCGCCTTTCACGACGCGACGCGGCTGCTCGTCCAGCTCGGCCACAAGCGCGTCGCCCTGATCAATGGCGACGACACCCAGACCTTCGCCATTTTCCGCGAGCGCGGCGTCAGGCGGGCGCTGTCGGAAAGCGGGCTGGTGCTGGAGCCAAGGAACATTCGCTCGCTGGCAATGACCGAAGAGAATGGCTATCGCGCCGCGCGCGGCCTGCTGGAGGCATCCGAGGCACCGACGGCGATCGTCTGCTCAAGCCTGCTCATGGCGCTCGGCATCGTGCGCGCCGCGCGCGACCTCAACCTTGTGATGCCGCGCGACCTGTCGCTGGTCAGCCACGACGACGTCTTCCACTGGCTGAAGCCGGAGCATTTCTCGGTGCCGCTGACAACGACCCGCTCGTCGATCCGCGCTGCAGGGGCCCGCGTGGCCGAGCGGCTGGCGGCACGGATTTCTGGGCTGGAGGACGGCGCGCGCGGCGAGGTCTGGCCGGTCGATCTGGTGGTGCGCGGGTCCATCGCGGGGGCCAAGGGCTGACCTGCGCCGTACAGACTCGGTTAGCTCACGGCATGGACGGCCCAATCAACCTTAGCCCCGGCATCGGCGGCCTCACCAGCTAGATCTTGGTGGCGCCGCCGTGATTGGCCGGCAGCGAGCGCGCGCGCAGCGGGGCGACCGAGGCGTGGCGCTGGAAGGTCTCCTCGCCAAGCGCCTCGACCTTGTGGCTGGGCAGATCAGACAACAGCCCCGCGACCCGGGTGAACGATTGCTCGAGCGCCCTTTCCTTGATCACACCAGCCTTCAGGCCGGCCGACATGTAGTCGATCATGCGCATGATGATCTCGGTGTCGGCCCAGTAAGCGCACATGCACAACAGATCGCAGCCGGCGTTGATGATGCTGGTCGTCGTCTCGGGCTTGTCCAGCCGCTCCGATATCGCCTTCATGCCGAGATCGTCGCTGACCACCACGCCCTCGTAGCCAAGCTCCTTGCGCAAGATGTCCTGCAGGATGACGCGCGACATCGTCGCCGGAATACCCGGGTCGATCTGCGAAATGACGATATGCGCGGTCATGATCATGCGCGTGCCGGCATCGTTGAAATGGCGGAACGCTTCGAGCTCGCGGCTGCGGAACGTCTTGGGGTCGACGTCGATGACGGGCAGCGAATAGTGAGAATCCACGGCCGTGTCGCCATGGCCGGGGAAGTGCTTGGGACAGCCCAACACACCTTCGGCCTGGAGCGCGTCGAGGAACTCGCGTGCCGCCGGCACCACATCGTGAGGCGTCGTGCCGAACGAGCGTTGCCCGATGACCGGGTTGGCCGGGTTCGAGTTGACGTCGACGACGGGTGCGAAATTGACGTTGAAGCCGAGCGACCGCAGCTCGATGCCCATCGCCTTGCCGACATCGCCCGCTTGCTTGGGCCATTCGCGCGCATAAGCAAACGGCGTGATCGGTGCCGGCGGACGCAGCACACCGCCGCCTTCATGGTCGATCGAAATGATGACTTCGTCACGCTCGATATATTCGCGCACATCGGCAAGCAGCTTGGCGTGGCTTTCCAGCCAATCCTCATATGGCGCATCGGGAAGGAAGTTGGCGCGGAACAGCACGACACCGGCCGGCTTGAGCAGCGACAAAACCCGCTTGTCCTTGTCGCCGAGCACGTGCCCCGGCTGCAGGCCGATAAGAAAACGATGTCCAAAAGACGCAGGCCCGCGTCCGAGATCGAATGTAAGATCCATGCTTCGCCAACTCCGCCTGATGTCAGGTGCCACGCACTGCTTGTGGCAGCCTGTTCCAAACAAGTCCTTAGTGCATGAGCTGAAAAAGCGGAATCGGTTTTCAAACCAGCGAGGGTTGAAATCGGGCGGCCAGCATCCTGCCAGCCGCCCGAACCGTCATTGACGGTCATATGGCGCTATGCGCTTGCGTCCTGGCGCCCAGCAATCAGCTCGCCCTCGGCACGGTCCGCCTCGGTGACCGAGGTAAACCGCTTCAGGCGGCGGGCAAACCAGGCGTTGAGGTCGTCCATGGTGGCGAACATGACAGGCACGACGACCAGGGAAAGCAGCGTCGAGGTGATCAGCCCACCGATCACCGCGACAGCCATCGGCGCGCGGAAGCTGGCGTCGGCGCCGAAGCCGATCGCCGCCGGCATCATGCCGGCCACCATGGCGATCGTGGTCATGATGATCGGGCGGGCGCGGGTCATGCCTGCCTTCATCAGTGCCGCGCGCCGGTCCAGCCCCTCGGCGCGGCATTCGATGGCGTAGTCGACCAGCAGGATAGAGTTCTTGCAGACGATACCCATCAGCATCAGGATGCCGATCGTCGACGACAGGTCGAGTGCCGCGCCATAGGCGAGCAGCGCCAAAGCCGCGCCGCCCAGCGACAGCGGCAAGGCGATCAGGATGGTGACCGGCTGCAGGAAGTTCCTGAACAACAGCACCAGCACCGCCATGACCATCAGGATGCCCGCCACCAGCGCCTGCGCGAAGCCGCGGAACATCTGCGTCATCTCTTCGGCCGCGCCATATTCGATATGGCTGACGCTTGCGGGCAGGCTCTTCAGCGCCGGCAATGCGGCGACCGCTTTCATCGCATCGCCAAACACCACGCCGTTCAGATTGGCCTCGACCGCGACCAGGCGCTTGCGGTCGAGCCGTTCGACCTTGCCTTCCTCGGCGCCGAACGAAATGTCGGCGACCGAGGTCAGCGGCACGACCTTGCCGTCGGCCGTGCCGACACGCAGCTTGCGCAAGGTTTCGAGATCGCCACGCGCCGACTTGTCGAGCAGCACGCGGATGGGCACCAGACGGTCGCCAAGGTTGAACTGCGCCGAATTTGAGTCGGTTTCCCCGAGCGTGGCGATACGCGCGACGGTGCCCAGCGACACCACCGAAACGCCGAGCCGGGCCGCCTCGTCCAGGCGCGGCTTGACCAGAAGTTCCGGCGCCAGCGGCGCCTGGTTGGACAGCACGTTGGTCAGTTCCGGCAACAGGCGCATTTCAGCCTCGAGCTGGTAGGCGGCCCTGTTCAGCTCCTCGGGATTGTTGCCCGCGAGATAGATCGAAACCTCCTTGCCGCCCTGATCCGAGACGAAGGTGAACTGGATGTCAGGCGTATTGGCCAGGATCGGACGCGCGGCGAGTTCGAACGACTTGCGGTCGAGTTCGCGCTCGCCGCGTGGCTTGAGCTTGATGATCAAGGTCACCTTGTTGACGTCGTCGGTGGTCACCAGCACGCCCGCGACCTCAGGCCTTGCCTTCAACTCGCGCACGATCTTGTCGGAGACATCAGCGGTTTCCTCCAGCCGCGTGCCTGGAGGCAATGTTACCTGCGCTTGCGAGACGTTGCCGTCACTGCTTGGCACAAAACCGGTGGGCAACTGGGTCAGAAGGAAGACCGAGCCGGCAAAGAACACAGCGACCAGGCCAAAGGTCGTCTTGCGGTGATCGAGCGTCCAGCCCAGCACGGCGAGATAGCGCAGCGACAGCTTCGACGGCTCGGCCGAATGACTTCCCCCAGCCTTCGGCTGCAGCAGATAAGCCGCCATCAAAGGGGTGAGCAATCGCGCCACGACCAGCGAGATCAGCACCGCAACAGCCACCGTCACGCCGAACTGCCTGAAGTACTGGCCAACAGCACCGCCGATGAAACTGACCGGCGCAAACACCGCAACGATGGTCAAGGTTGTCGCAACGACCGCGAGGCCGATCGCATCGGCACCCTCGATCGCCGCGAGATAGGGCCGCTTGCCCATATCGACATAACGTTCGATGTTTTCGATCTCGACGATGGCATCGTCGACGAGGATGCCGATCACCAGCGTCAGCGCCAAAAGGCTGACGCTGTTCAGCGTGTATCCGAGCAACTCCATCACCCAGAAGGTCGGCAGGATCGACAGGGGCATCGCCACAGCCGCGATCAGCGTCGCGCGCCAGTTGCGCAGGAACAGAAACACCACCACCACCGTCAGCGCCGCACCTTCGACAAGCGCGGTCACCGCGGCGTTGTAGCTTTCCAGCGTGTATTCGACGTAGGAAATGACCTCGTTGAACGCAACGTCCGGCGTCCGCGCCGCAATTTCGGCCAGGCGCGTGGTCACCGCATCGGCGACGACCGTATCGCTGTGGCCCTTGGAGCGGGAGATGGAAAACCCAACGACGGCCTCGCCATTGAAACGTGCGAAACCCCGCGGCTCGGCCGGTCCGTCCTTGATGGTGGCGATGTCGCGGAGCTGCACCCAGCGGTTTCCTGGCAACGAGACCGAAAGGCCGGACAGCTCGTCGAGCGACCTCACCGAGCCCAGGGTGCGGATCGACTGCTCTCGTTCACCAATCTCGCCGCGGCCACTTGGAACATTGACGTTGATCTGGCGCAGCGCTGAATTGACCTGGTCCGCCGTCACCCCCAACGCCAGCAACCTGTCGGGGTCGAGCGATACGGTGATTTCGCGGTTGACGCCGCCGAAGCGCGCGACCTTCTGCACACC
>NZ_JBFUKO010000041.1:0-19209 GCF_056400805.1 Aminobacter sp. P4_H6_2 | reverse complement strand
CTCCCATCCTTGCCTAATCGGGCTTCGCTTGCGGCCCTGGCGACTGTTCGGGGTCGATGGAACGGCGGACGAAGACCCAAGCTCTCCCACGGGCTTGGTGTCCCAAAGGAACTTCGGTCTCCCGTCCGCCACCGCACCGCTAGCAATAGCAGATGCGGCAACGTTCAAGTTACAAGGGTAAGGGTGAGGGGCAGCGTTGAGGTTGGAGAATTCAGCTTACCGCTTCTTCTCCGCCCGCCCGGCCCAAAGATCCGGCCGCCTGTCAGCCGTCAGCTTCTCCGCTTCGGCGCGTCGCCATTTTGCGATCTTGCCGTGATTGCCCGAGGTCAGCACCTCGGGGATCACCAGGCCCTCGAATTCCTGCGGCCTTGTGTAGTGCGGATGCTCCAATAGCCCGCCCTCGAAGCTTTCCTCGTCGCCCGACACCTCGTTGCCCATCACCCCGGGCAAAAGCCTGACGACCGCGTCGAGCAGCACCAGGGCCGCCGGCTCGCCACCTGACAAAATGACGTCGCCCACCGAAATCTCTTCCAGCTCACGAGCGTCGATGACGCGCTGGTCGACGCCTTCAAAACGTCCGCACAGGATCACTGCACCCGGGCCGGCGGCCAACTCGCGCACCCGTTCCTGGGTCAGCGGCTTGCCGCGCGGGCTCATCAGGATGCGCGGGCGCCCATCGCCCTCGGGCGAAGCATGGTCGATCGCCTTGGCTAGAATGTCGGCGCGCATCACCATGCCTGCGCCGCCACCTGCCGGCGTGTCGTCGACAGTGCGGTGCTTGTCGGTAGCGAAGTCGCGGATCTGCACCGCTTCGAGCGCCCAGTCGCCACGCTCCATCGCCCGCCCCGCCAGCGACACTCCCAGCGCCCCGGGAAACATCTCAGGATAAAGCGTGAGCACGGTTGCACGAAAGCCCGGCAAGCCTCTCTCTTCAGAATTCGCCACGATCAGCCACGCGCCTTTCGTTTTTCTTCACGCTCGATCTCGTGCTTGGCGGCCACAGCCAAGAAGCCAGAGCGCGTGTAACCCGACTTTTGTGCAAACACGTCGATCTGCTTGAGCACATCCTCGGAAAAGGTGACGTTGACCCTGATGGAGCGTTGGTCCAGCGGCGGCGCCTTGACCAGGATGGCGACACCGTCGCGGTTCTCCGCAACACTCATTACGTCTTCCAGCGACGTCGGCTCTGGGATAGGCTCGCCGTCTTCCATCATGCCTTCGATATGCAGCGCCAAGGCCTCTTCGGCACCGGCACGCGCGTCGTCGAGCGTCGGACCGGCCGACACGCAGCCCGGAAAATCGGGGAACGAAACGCCGTAGTCGCTGTCGGCATCCTTGTGGATGAGAGCAATGTAATTGGCCATGCTATTTCAGCCTGATCCCGGATTGTTTCTCGATGCTGCGCAAGGTCCCCAAAGGGATGTCGCTCCTGGGGTCCGGCACGGTAACCCTGCCTTTCTTTGCAGGATGCTTGAACTGGACGTGGCTGCCCTTGCGCGCCACCTCAACCCAACCGTCCGCCACCAGCAGTCTGATCACCTCACGGCTGCGCATGATGTGTATCTATACACATAGAAGACGCAATTCAAGACAAGCGAAGCCTGGCCTGCCTAGCGATTACCTCCGGCGTCCTTTGGTCCACGCGGACGGCCCTTGTCTTCGAACTCGCCGTCGGAAGGCGCGTTCGCGTCGTCTTCATCCTCAACCAGCCCGGCAGCGACAATGTCGATACCAACAAAGCCGCCTGATATGTCGACCACCGGCACCGCAGCTTTAGTGAACGGGATCAGCACGCCCCTGCGGCCCTGATACTGGATCTCCAGAATGTCGCCGCCGCCGAAATTCTGCACGGCAAACACCTTGCCGACCGGCTCGCCATTTTCGTCGCGAACCGCAAGCCCAACCAGATCGGTGTGGTAGAACTCGCCCTCGTCGCCATCGTCGGGAAGTGCCGAACGGTCGACGAAAAGCTCGGTGTTGGTCAGCGCTTCAGCCGCATTGCGGTCGTTGACGCCCTTGAAGCGCACCACCACCACCTCATTGGCCGGACGGATGGCGGCGATCTCGAAGGCGCGGCCGTCCTTGGCATAAAGYGGCCCATAGTCGGCCAAGGCCAGCGGGTCGCCGGTAAACGCCTTGACGCGCAGTTCGCCCTTGATGCCGTGGGCCGCGCCGATCACGGCCATCTGGATAGGATTTTGGGGTTTGGCCATCGCCTGCTTCACTGCTTGCTAACTTCACTCGTTCAACACTGCCATATTCCAATCGGACACCCGCTGCCAATGCAGGAATTCCTCATCGCCGCAAAACCCGACCTCCAGTCGGCCCGCGAGGGCTGGCTGAAGTCGCTTGCCGGCGAGCGGCGGCTGTCGGCGGCGACGGTCGATGCCTATGAACGCGACACGCGCCAGTTCCTGCAATTCCTCACCGGCCATAACGGCGGTGCGCCCGGCATATCCGACATCCGCGACCTGCGCCCAGCCGATCTGCGCGGCTTCCTCGCCTCCCGCCGCGCCAATGGAGCCGGCGCCCGCACGCTCGGACGCGGGCTGGCCGGGGTGCGTTCGCTGCTGCGCTTTCTCGAACGCCAGGGCCTGGTCAACGCCGCAGGCTCCGCTGCCTTGCGTGCACCCAAGCAGCCGAAGTCGCTGCCCAAGCCGCTGACGGCTGTTGACGCCAAGCGCGTCGTTTCGGCCGGCGAACAGCTTGCCGAAGAGCCATGGATCGCCGCGCGCAACGCCGCGGTCCTGACCCTGCTCTATGGAGCTGGCCTGCGCATTTCCGAGGCGCTCAATCTCACCGCCACCGAACTGGCCTCGCCCGACGACACGGTGCTGCGCATATCAGGCAAGGGCGGCAAGACACGTCTGGTGCCGGTGCTGCCGGTGGCGCTCGCAGCGGTTGCCGAATACCGAAAACTTTGCCCCTATCATCTCGATGCCAATGGCGCCCTGTTTCGCGGCGCGCGCGGCGGCAAGCTCGACCCGGCGATCATCCAGCGTGATATGCGCAAGATGCGCTCGGCCTTGAACCTGCCGGACACGGCAACGCCGCACGCACTGCGCCATTCCTTCGCCACCCACCTTCTTGGCCGTGGCGGCGACCTGCGCACCATCCAGGAGTTGCTCGGCCACGCCTCCTTGTCGACCACCCAGATCTACACCGGCGTCGACACCTCCCGGCTACTAGAGATCTACGAAGCCGCCCACCCGCGCGCCTGACACTGAAGCCCAACAATTGTCGCAGCCGAATTAACCGTTTTGCCGCTTTTGGCGGCTACACAAATGACCATGAGACGCACGACCGACTTCACCGACCGCGCCGCGACTTTCTCGCTGAAGCTGCTTGCAGCGCTCAATGTGCTGTTCTTCATCTTGTTCTTTGCCGTGGCGTTCCTGCTCGCCGGCAAGGCGCATGCCGAAGCCCCCGCCTGCACCGGCTCGGATATGCTGACGGAGCTTGCCAAGAACGATCCGACGCTTCTGGCAAAGATCGAGGCCGAGGCGAAGGACACGCTCAACGGCCAGGGCCTGTTGTGGAAACTGGAAAAGCCGGGCCAGAAGCCGTCCTGGCTCTATGGCACCATGCATGTCACCGACCCGCGCGTCACCAAGCTAGAGCCCGCCGCTCAAACGGCCTTCGACGGCGCCCACACGCTGGTCATCGAGACCACCGACGTGCTCGACCAGAACGCCATGCTCGCCAGCCTGATGAAGCAGCCCGAGCTGATGATGTTCACCGATGCCACGACGCTGCCCTCGCTGCTGTCGCCGGAAGACGCCAAGATCGTCAATTCCGCACTTGAATCGCGCGGCATTCCACCTGCAAGCGTCACCAAGATGAAGCCGTGGATGCTGTCGGCGATGGTCGCCCTGCCGGCCTGCGAGCTCGCCCGCAAGGCAGGCGGCGCGCCGGTGCTCGACATTCTTCTCGCCCAGCAGGCCAAGGCCGCGGGCAAGGACGTCAAGGGCCTTGAGACCGCCGCCGACCAGCTTTCGGCGATGGCCTCGCTGCCGATGGAGTTCCATATCAAGGGTCTCGTCGAGACCCTCAAGCTCGGCAGCCGCATGGACGACGTCATTGAAACGATGGTCGTGCTCTATGAGCGCGGCGACACCGGCATGTTCTGGCCGCTGTTCCGCGACGCCTTGCCCAGCGGCAGCTCTGACGATTCCGGCTACGCTGCCTTCGAAGAAGCGATGGTGACGACGCGCAACAAGACCATGGTCGAGCGCGCCGACCCGCTGATCAGTCAAGGCGACGCCTTCATGGCTGTCGGCGCGCTGCATCTGCCCGGCCCCGACGGGCTGGTCGAGCTGTTCCGCAAGGCCGGCTACACGGTCACATCAGCCGACCGCTGACGTCCCGTCGTCAGGCCGGTCTGTCGGGCGAACACCCGCGCTCAATGGCGGTCGCCGCCACCTCAGTCGAGCGCCGTTCCGCTGCCTTGGTGGCGTGGCCGAAAACGCTGCCGCTGGAACGTTCATTTCGAAAACTTCACGTCATTGTGAAACCGAAATGCATTTCACGCGTTGATTGCGATGTTCACGCAATGATTGCGGAGCGCAAGCTGAGGGAGATCTCAATGGTGAACAATCCAGATCCAGTACGTCCACCGGCCAGCCAGTCGGGCATGGGGAGCACGTGGCTCATAGCAATCATCGTCGTGCTGCTCGCCGCTGTGGCCTATTATATCTTCGGCCCCAAGCGCGCGGTAGCTCCGGTCATCGAGCCACCGGCCGCCACGGCACCTGCACCATCAACCACCGCTCCAGCCGCGCCAGCGCCAGCACCTTCCGGCACGATGGCCCCTGCCCCCGCAGCGCCTTCTGGCGGCACCACCACGGCACCTGCACCTTCAGGTGGCACCACCACGGCACCTGCCCCGGCAGCCCCCGCAAACTGAGGTCCATGCCCTCAAACGCAAACGGCCCGCTCATCGAGCGGGCCGTTTCGTTTTTGGCGATGTTCGCCGGTCCTACATGTGGATCGGCTTGAAGAAAGTGGCGAGCGCTGCCTCCTTCACCGCTTCAGACATCGTCGGATGCGCGTGGCAGGTGCGGCCGAGATCTTCCGACGAACCGCCGAACTCCATCAGCACCGCTGCCTCGTGGATCATCTCGCCGGCGCCGAAGCCGACGATGTGCACGCCCAGCACCTTGTCGCTATCCTTGTCGGCCAGCACCTTCACAAAGCCGTCAGTGTGCAGCATGGCGCGTGCACGCCCGTTGGCGGTGAACGGGAATTTGCCAGCCTTGTAGGCGATGCCGGCCTTCTTGAGCTCTTCTTCGGTCTTGCCGACAGAGGCGACTTCCGGGCTGGTGTAGACCACGCCGGGGATGACGTCGTAATTCACGTGACCGGCCTGGCCAGCGATGATCTCGGCTACCGCAACGCCCTCGTCCTCGGCCTTGTGCGCCAGCATCGGGCCAGCGACCACGTCACCGATGGCATAGATGCCCGCAACGTTGGTGCGCAGATGGCCGTCGGTCTTGACCCGGCCGCGCTCATCCATCTCAACGCCGGCTTCCTTCAGGCCGAGGCCGTCGGTGTAGGGCCGGCGGCCGGTGGCAACCAGAACGACATCCGCCTCAATGCTCTCCGCAGCACCGCCCTTGACCGGTTCGAAGGTCACGACAGCGCCCTTCTTGGCCTTGGCAACGCCGGTCACCTTGGAGCCGAGCTTGAACTCGAACCCTTGCTTGGCCAGCATGCGCTGGAACTGCTTGGCAACGTCGCCGTCCATGCCGCCCAGGATGGTGTCGAGATACTCGACCACCGTCACTTTGGCGCCGAGGCGCGCCCACACCGAGCCGAGCTCGAGGCCGATGACACCGCCGCCGACCACCACCAGATGGCCCGGCACCTTTTCCAGCGACAGCGCACCCGTCGAGGAGATGATCACCTTCTCGTCGAAGGCGACGTCGACGCCTGGAATACCGGCAACATCGGAGCCGGTGGCAATCACGATGTTCTTGGTCTCGATCTCTTCGACCTTGCCGTCCTCGCCAACGACCGCAACCTTGCCGGCGGCGACCACCTTGCCGGTGCCCCTGAAGCTGTCGATCTTGTTCTTCTTGAACAGGAACGACACGCCGGTCACGTTGGAGGCAACCGTCGTATCCTTGTGCGCCATCATCTTCTTGAGGTTCATCTTCGGCGTGCCGACCTCGACGCCGAGCGCGTCGAACGAATGCTGCGCCTCGGCCAGCATCTCGGAGGCATGCAAAAGCGCCTTGGAGGGAATGCAGCCGATGTTCAGACAGGTGCCGCCGAAGGTCGCGTTCTTCTCGACCACGGCGACCTTCAATCCGAGCTGTGCCGCCTTGATGGCGCACACATAGCCGCCTGGGCCCGATCCGATAACGACGACGTCATATGCCATGAATCCTGTCCTTCTTGCCTGGGCGGTCAGCGGCCGCCACTCACGTTCAAAATTGAGCCCGTCGTATATGATGCCTCATCCGACAAAAGCCAGATGACGGCATGTGCGACTTCTTCGGCCTTGCCTTCGCGCTTCATCGGCACGAAGCCGCGAATGGCGGCGATTCGGTCCGGCTGGCCGCCGGAAGCGTGGATTTCGGTGTCGATGATGCCGGGGCGCACCGCGTTGACGCGCACGCCCTCGGTCGCAACTTCCCGGGCAAGCCCGATGGTGAAGCTGTCGATCGCACCCTTGGAAGCGGCATAGTCGACATATTCGCCGGGCGAACCGATCAACGCCGCAGCCGAGGAGATGTTGACGATAGCGCCACCCGCACCACCATGCAGGCTCGACATGCGCTTCACCGCCTCGCGGGCGCACAGGATCGAGCCCACCACATTGATGCGCATCATGCGCTCCAGCCGCGCCAGGTCCATTTGGTCGACACGGGCTTTCATGTCGACGATACCGGCATTGTTGACGAAGGCGTCGAGCCGGCCATAGGCGGCGTCGACAGCTTGGAACAAGCCAAGCACGTCAGCCTCGTTGCCGACATCGCCCTTGACGGCGAACGCCTCGCCACCGGCAGCCTTGATCTCTGCCACCAGCGCATCGGCGGCATTCACGTTCGACGCATAGTTGACCGCAACGCGGTAGCCGGCCTTGGCGGCCAACCGGCAGATGGCGGCACCGATGCCCCGGCTGCCGCCGGTCACCAGCAGAACTTTGCCTTGAGCACTCATTCCTGGCACCCCTTTATCTCGAACACGTCCCACGGCACTTTGGAAAACCCGTCCGGGCCATAGGCGGCGGAGGTCCTGAGCGAATGGCCGAGGTCGGAGAAGATCAGCTTCTTCGGCGCTGCCGCCTCGGTCCGCTCGCGCGGCAAAAGCCCGACATTGCCTTGCTCGTCAACGCTGTAGATCACGCCCTGCCACACCGTGCAGGCCTCGATCTCCTCGCCGGTCACATCGCCTTCCGGGCACTGGTGCATCAGCATGCCGTTCGGCCGCGCCACGTCCTGCGACCACATCACCACGCCGTCGAGCACGACGTCACCGTCCAGCACCATCTTGAAGCTGTTGGTCACGACAGCCGATTCCAGCGTCGGCCTGAAGTCGATCTCGGCAACCTTGTCGCGGTCGCCATAGACAGCAAGCTCGATCGGGCATGCCGCATGGGCCGTCGTCGCCGACGCCATCGCCACAGCCGAAATGAGCGCTGCCAGCCGCATCAGCCGGTCTGTACCGTGGCGAGCTTCAGGCCAAGCCCGATGAAGATCATGCCGGTCGCCTTGTTGAACCAGCGGCCCCAGGCAACGAAGCGCTCGCGCACCGAAGCCATGGTGAAGAACATCGACACGCCGACGAACCATGCGATCAGCACCACCGCCATCAGCAGGCCATAGACACCCTTCACCGCAGCAGGCGTCTCATGGCTGACCATCGCGGTAAACAACGGCAGGAAAAACAGCACCGCCTTGGGGTTGAGCGCGTTGGTGACGAACCCCGTCAGGAAGCAGCGCACGGCCGAAATTTCCTTGGCCTGGTCGGCACCCTCTTGCACATCGACTGAAGCCAGCTCCATCGGGCCGGCGCGCAACGCCTTGATGCCGAGATAAAGCAGATAGGCAGCACCAGCCCACTTGATCAGCGAAAACAGCAGCAGCGACTTCGACACGATCAGCCCGATGCCCAAAATGGTATAGCTGACGTGGAACAGCAGCGACACGCCGATGCCGAAGCTGGTGATGATGGCGGCACGGCGGCCATGCACCACGCTCTGGCGCACCACCATGACGAAGTCTGCGCCCGGCACCACCATCAGCACCGAAAACACAGCCAGCAGGCCGGCAAATTCAAAAGCGTATTGCGTCATGGCCTGTCGTCCTTCACCGGCGCACCCAAAAGCGCATTGCCCAAAGCTGCACTGAATGCCCAGACATGGCCGAACGGGTCCTGGATCTTGGCGTAGCGGGCGCCCCAGAACATGTCGTCGGGCTGCATGGTGATCTTGGCCCCGGCAGCCGCCGCGCGCTCGACGGCGGCGTCCACCTCACCCGGCAGCTTCAGATTGATGTTGACGGTCATGGTGGCACCGCCCCGCGTCTGCGGCGACAGCACGTCTGCGCCGAATTCGGGAAACTCGTCGTGCAGCATCACTTCGCCGCCGAACATGGCAAGGTTCGCATGCATCACGCGAACCCCGTCATCGGCCATCTGCTCGAAGGTCTCGACCGCGTCGAACGCCTTTTCGTAGAAGGCGATCGCGGCCTTGCCGCCCTTGACGCACAGATGCACCTGGATTGGAGGAATTTCCGGTTCGAAAGCCATGATCCGGTCCTTTCGGGCAGAAGGCTAGAGAGCGGGTCTGTTCAAACCCGCTCTACACGCCTCAGCCTCAGAGGTCGAGAACCAGACGTTCCGGATCTTCCAGGCTGTCCTTGACGCGCACCAGGAAGGTCACGGCTTCCTTGCCGTCGACGATGCGGTGATCGTAGGAAAGGGCCAGATACATCATCGGACGGATGACGATCTGCCCGCCGACCACGACCGGACGATCCTGGATCTTGTGCATGCCCAAAATGCCCGACTGCGGCGCATTCAGGATCGGCGTCGACATCAGCGAACCATAGACACCACCATTGGAGATGGTGAAGGTGCCGCCCTGCATGTCGGCGACCGACAGCTTGCCATCGCGCGCGGCAAGGCCGAGCCGGCCGATTTCCTTCTCGATCTCGGCGATCGACATCTGGTCGGCATCGCGCACGACCGGAACCACCAGGCCCTTTTCGGTGCCGACGGCGACGCCGACATGGGCGAAGTTCTTGTAGATGATGTCGGTGCCATCGATCTCGGCGTTGACGGCCGG
This sequence comes from Aminobacter sp. P4_H6_2, assembly GCF_056400805.1. Classification (NCBI taxonomy): domain Bacteria; kingdom Pseudomonadati; phylum Pseudomonadota; class Alphaproteobacteria; order Hyphomicrobiales; family Phyllobacteriaceae; genus Aminobacter; species Aminobacter sp. P4_H6_2. Next base: position 9,914 of record NZ_JBFUKO010000041.1, on the reverse strand, counting down.
GATTTCCTTCAGCGCATGCGTCACCGCCTTGGTGAAGAAGCCCATGAAGCCGAGCTTCACGCCATGCTTCTTTTCAAAGACGTCCTTGTACTTGGTGCGCAACGCCATCACGGCGCTCATGTCGACCTCGTTGAAGGTGGTCAGCATGGCAGCCGCCGACTGCGCTTCCTTGAGGCGGCGCGCGATCGTCTGGCGCAGCTTGGTCATGCGCACGCGCTCTTCGCGCGGTGCATCGACAGCGCTTGAGGGGACGCGCGCGACCACCGGGGCAGCAACCGGAGCAGCGGCGGGCACGGAAATGCCCTTGGTGATGGCGTCGAGCACGTCGCCCTTCAGCACCTGGCCGCGCTTGCCCGATCCGGCGACCTGATCGACCGACAGGTTGGTCTCGGCGAGCAGCTTGGCGGCAGCCGGTGCCGGCGGCATCTTGCGTTCTTCAATCGCCGTGGCGCCTGCAACCGAGGCGGTCTGCGCCACGGCTTCCTTGACGGTCGAGGCCGTCGCCTGGGCCACAGCCGCCGGCTTTGCAGCAGCAACTGCGCCGTCGCCGGCACCGATGGTGCCGAGCAGCGCGCCGACGCCAACGGTCTCGCCTTCCTTGACGGTCAGCTCGACCAGAACACCGGCGGAAGGTGCCGGCACTTCGATGGTGACCTTGTCGGTTTCGAGTTCAACCAGGGGCTCGTCGGCGACGATCACGTCGCCAGCCTTCTTGAACCACTTGCCGATCGTTGCCTCGGACACGGATTCGCCGAGGGTAGGGACACGGATTTCGGTAGCCATTTTTTGCCTGTCCGTTCTTTAAGTTATTCGCCGAGGGCGTCGTCGAGGAACGCCTCGAGTTGTGCCTTGTGCTTGGACATCAAGCCCGTCGCCGGAGAGGCGGCGGCCGGACGGCCGGTGTAACGCACGCGCTGGTGCTTGGCGTCGATATGGGCGAGTACCCATTCCAGGTACGGGTCGATGAACGACCACGCACCCATGTTCTTGGGCTCTTCCTGGCACCATACCATTTCCGCGTTGCGGAAGCGGCTGAGTTCGGTGATCAGCGCCTTGGCCGGGAACGGATAGAGCTGCTCGACGCGCAACAGATAGATGTCGTCGATGCCGCGCTTCTCGCGCTCCTCATAGAGATCGTAATAGACCTTGCCGGTGCAGAGCACGACGCGGCGGATCTTCGAATCCTTGACCAGCTTGATCGGCTCGTTGTCGAGATACTGGGCGTCGTCCCACAGAAGACGGTGGAACGAGCTCTCGCCCGAGATCTCCGACAGCGAAGACACCGCCCGCTTGTGGCGCAGCAGCGACTTCGGCGTCATCAGGATCAGCGGCTTGCGGAAGTCGCGCTTCAGCTGCCGGCGCAGGATGTGGAAGTAGTTGGCCGGCGTCGTGACGTTGGCCACCTGCATGTTGTCTTCAGCGCAGAGCTGCAGGAAGCGCTCAAGGCGTGCCGACGAATGCTCCGGCCCCTGGCCTTCATAGCCGTGCGGCAGAAGGCAGACGAGACCCGACATGCGCAGCCACTTGCGTTCGCCCGAGGAGATGAACTGGTCGAACACCACCTGCGCGCCGTTGGCGAAGTCGCCGAACTGCGCTTCCCACAAGGTCAGCGCCTTGGGCTCGGCCAGCGAGTAGCCGTATTCGAAGCCGAGCACGGCCTCTTCCGAGAGCATCGAGTTGATGACCTCGTAGCCGGCCTGTGCCGCCGACAGGTTGTTGAGCGGAATGTAGCGTGTCTCGTCCTTCTGGTCGTACAGCACCGAATGGCGCTGCGAGAATGTGCCACGCTCCGAATCCTGGCCGGAAAGGCGGATCGGGTTGCCGTCGAGCAGGATCGAGCCGAACGCCAGCGCTTCCGCCGTCGACCAGTCGATGCCTTCGCCCGATTCGATCATCTTGCGGCGCGTTTCGAGGAAACGGCTGATCGTCTTGTGCGCCTCGAAATCGGCAGGCACCTCGGTCAGCTTCTTGCCGATTTCCTTCAGCGTCTTGACCGGCATGGCGGTCTTGCCGCGACGCTGTTCGTCCTGGTTGTCGGCCGTGCGCAGGCCCGACCAGGCACCATCCAGCCAGTCGGCCTTGTTGGGCTTGTAGGCCTGGCCGATCTCCCACTCGGTTTCGAGATGCGCACGCCAGTCGGCGCGCATCTTGTCGAGCTCGGCCTGGGCCATCTGGCCATCCGCGATCAGCTTGTCGGCATAGATCTGCACCGTGGTCTTGTGGGTGCGGATGTTGCGGTACATCAGCGGCTGGGTGAACGCAGGCTCATCGCCTTCATTGTGGCCAAAGCGGCGGTAGCAGAACATGTCCACGACCACCGGCTTGTGGAACTTCATGCGGAATTCGGTCGCGACCTTGGCCGCGAACACCACCGCTTCCGGATCGTCGCCATTGACGTGGAAGATCGGCGCTTCGATCATCTTGGCAACGTCGGACGGGTAAGGCGACGAGCGCGAGAAGCGCGGGTTCGTCGTGAAGCCGATCTGGTTGTTGATGATGAAATGCAGCGTGCCGGCAACGCGATGGCCGCGCAGGCCAGACAGGCCGAGGATTTCGGCGATCACGCCCTGGCCGGCGAATGCGGCATCGCCGTGCAGCAGAAGCGGCATCACCTTGGCACGCTCTTCCTGCGGCACGATCTCGCCACGCGCACGACCAAACAGCTGGTCCTGCTTTGCGCGTGCCTTGCCCATCACCACGGGATCGACGATCTCGAGATGCGAGGGATTGGCCGTCAGCGACAGGTGGACCTTGTTGCCGTCGAATTCGCGGTCCGAGGAAGCGCCGAGATGGTACTTCACGTCGCCCGAGCCTTCGACGTCGTCAGGCGCGTAGGAACCGCCCTTGAACTCGTGGAAGATGGCGCGGTGCGGCTTGGCCATGACCTGGCTGAGCACGTTGAGGCGGCCGCGGTGGGCCATGCCGAACACGACCTCCTTGAGGCCGAGCGAACCACCGCGCTTGAGGATCTGCTCGAGTGCGGGGATCAGCGCTTCGCCGCCGTCGAGGCCGAAGCGCTTGGTGCCCTTGTACTTGACGTCGATGAATTGCTCGAAACCCTCGGCCTCGACCAGCTTCTGCAGGATCGCCTTCTTGCCTTCGTCGGTGAAGGCGATCGCCTTGTCGGGTCCCTCGATGCGGGCCTGGATCCATGCCTTCTCCTCGGGATCGGAGATGTGCATGAACTCGACGCCGAGCGTCGAGCAATAGGTGCGCTTGAGGATTTCGAGCATGTCGCGGATGGTCGCGTATTCGAGCCCGAGCACATGGTCGATGAAGATCGGCCGGTCGTAGTCGGCTTCGGTGAAGCCATAGGCCTCGGGCGACAGCTCGTTATAGTCTTCGAGCGGCTTGGCGATGCCCAGCGGATCGAGATTGGCGTGCAGATGGCCGCGCATGCGGTAGGCGCGGATCATCATGATCGCGCGCACGGAATCGCGCGTCGCCTGGAGCACATCGGTCGGCGAAGGGGCAGCGCCGGCGGCGACAGCCTTGTCCTTGACCTTCTTTTCGATGAGCTTTTCGACCATGCCCCAGTTGCCGTCGAGCGCGGAAACCAGTTCGCCATTGGCCTGCAGCGGCCAGCTCGGCGTCGACCACGAAGCGCCCTTGGCGTTCTTGCGGATGTCGACGGCGTCGTCCTTCAGCGCCGAAAAGAAATCGCGCCACTCGGGATCGACCGCTTCGGGGTCATCGAGATAGGCGGCGTGAAGCGCCTCGATATAGTCGGCATTGCCGCCATAGAGGAACGAAGTGAGGGAAAATTGGTCGTTGGCCTGATCTGATCGTGCCATCTTATCGCTCGGAGCCTCTGGCTCCGTCTCCTTTGTCAAAAGGGAGTAGGGGAGTAAGGCGGTAGGGCATTAGGTTCGATTACCTTACTGCCCTATTGCCCTACTCCCCTATTGCCTTAGCCCTTAGCCCTTGATCGCCTCGACCAGCGTAGTGCCGAGACGTGCCGGCGATGGTGACACGCGGATGCCCGCTGCCTCCATGGCCGAAATCTTGTCTTCCGCGCCGCCCTTGCCGCCCGAGATCACGGCACCGGCATGGCCCATGGTGCGGCCTTCCGGTGCTGTGCGCCCGGCGATGAAGCCGGCCATCGGCTTCTTGCGGCCGCGCTTGGCTTCGTCGATGAGGAACTGCGCTGCGTCCTCTTCGGCCGAGCCGCCGATTTCGCCGATCATGATGATCGACTTGGTTTCCTCGTCGGCCAGGAACATCTCGAGCATGTCGATGAATTCCGTGCCCTTGACCGGGTCGCCGCCGATGCCGACAGCCGTCGACTGGCCGAGACCGGCGTTCGTCGTCTGGAACACCGCTTCATAGGTAAGCGTGCCGGAGCGCGAAACAACGCCCACCGAACCCTTGCGGAAGATGTTGCCCGGCATGATGCCGATCTTGCACTGGTCGGGCGTGACGATGCCGGGGCAGTTCGGCCCGATCAGGCGCGAGGTCGAGCGGTCGAGACGCGCCTTGACCTTGATCATGTCCATGACCGGAATGCCTTCGGTGATGCACACGATCAGCGGGATCTCGGCGTCGATCGCCTCGATGATCGCAGCAGCGGCACCCGCCGGCGGCACATAGACCACGGACGCGTTGGCGCCGGTCTTTTCCTTGCCTTCGGCAACCGTCGAGAAGATCGGCAGCGGCACGGAGCCGTCCCACTTCTCGCCGCCCTTCTTGGGGTGGATGCCGCCGACCATCTTGGTGCCGTGATAGGCCAGCGCCTGCTCGGTGTGGAACGAACCGGTGTTGCCGGTCAGGCCCTGCACCAGGATCTTGGTGTTCTTGTCGATGAGAATGGACATTGGCTCAGTTTCCCTTCACCGCGGCGACGATCTTCTTCGCCGCATCATCAAGGTCGTCGGCGGAAACGACGTTCAGCCCGCTCTCGTTGATGATCTTCTTGCCAAGCTCCGCATTGGTGCCTTCRAGGCGSACCACYAGCGGRACCTTSAGSCCGACTTCCTTGACSGCSGCSAKCACGCCCTCGGCGATGATGTCGCATTTCATGATGCCGCCGAAGATGTTGATCAGGATGCCCTTCACGGCCGGATCGGCGGTGATGATCTTGAACGCCGCCGTCACCTTCTCCTTGGAAGCGCCGCCGCCGACGTCGAGGAAGTTGGCGGGTTCGGCACCGTAGAGCTTGATGATGTCCATCGTCGCCATGGCGAGGCCGGCACCGTTGACCATGCAGCCGATGTTGCCGTCGAGCGCCACGTAAGCGAGGTCATATTTCGACGCCTCGATTTCCTTGGCGTCTTCTTCGGTGGTGTCGCGCAGCTCGAGCACGTCGGGGTGACGGAATAGCGCGTTGTTATCGAACGACACCTTGGCGTCGAGCACGCGCAGGCGGCCGTTCTTCATGACGATCAGCGGGTTGACCTCGAGCAGGCTCATGTCCTTGTCGACAAACGCCTTGTAGAGGATCGGAAACAGCGTCTCGCCGTCGCTTGCTGCTTCGCCCGAAAGCTTCAGCGCCGCATTCAGCGCCTTGAGATCGTCAGCGGTCACGCCCTTTTCCGGGTCGATCGCAACGGTGATGATCTTTTCGGGCGTATCATGCGCCACAGCTTCGATGTCCATGCCGCCTTCGGTCGAAACCACGAAGGCGACGCGGCCGACGGAACGGTCGACCAGGATCGACAGGTACAGTTCGCGGTCGATGTCGGCGCCGTCTTCGATGTAGAGGCGATTGACCTGCTTGCCGGCCGGGCCGGTCTGCTTGGTCACCAGCGTGTTGCCGAGCATTTCCTTGGAAAACGCCACGACCTCTTCGATCGACTTGGCGAGACGCACGCCGCCCTTGGCATCAGCCGGCAGTTCCTTGAACTTGCCCTTGCCGCGGCCGCCGGCGTGGATCTGGCTCTTCACGACATAAAGCGGACCCGGCAGCGCCTTGGCCGCCGCTTCCGCCTCTTCGATCTTGAACACGGGCACGCCGTCAGCGACGGGCGCACCGAAACCCTTCAAGAGCTGCTTGCCCTGATATTCGTGGATGTTCATGCGCTTGATCCTTACTTCGTGGCGAGGTTCGGCGCGATGGCGACGCAGGCTTCGCAAAGGCCCTTCACGGCCTCGACCGACTTTTCGAACATCTTCTGCTCGGCCTTGTTGAAGTCGATCTCGATGATGCGCTCGACGCCGCCGGCACCAATCACCACCGGCACGCCGACATACATGTCCTTGATGCCATACTGGCCCGACAGATGCGTTGCGCAAGGCAGCACGCGCTTCTTGTCCTTGAGATAGGCCTCGGCCATGGAAATCGCCGAAGATGCCGGAGCGTAGTAGGCCGAGCCGGTCTTGAGCAGGCCGACGATCTCGCCGCCGCCCTTGCGGGTGCGCTCGACGATGGCGTCGAGCTTTTCCTGGCTGGTCCAGCCCATCTTGATGAGGTCCGGCAGCGGAATGCCGGCAACCGTCGAATAGCGCACCATCGGCACCATGTCGTCGCCGTGGCCGCCGAGCGTCATGGCGGAGACGTCTTCGACCGAAACCTTGAACTCTTCAGCCAGGAAGTGGCGGAAGCGCGCCGAGTCGAGCACGCCGGCCATGCCGACGACGTGGCTCTTGGGCAGGCCCGAGAACTTCTGCAGCGCCCAGACCATGGCGTCGAGCGGGTTGGTGATGCAGATGACGAACGCCTTGGGGGCATACTTCTTGATGCCGGCGCCGACCTGTTCCATCACTTTGAGGTTGATGCCAAGCAGGTCGTCGCGGCTCATGCCGGGCTTGCGCGGCACGCCTGCGGTGACGATGCAGACATCGGCGCCTTCGATGCCGGCATAATCGTTGACGCCGGTGAAGCGCGAGTCGAAGCCGTCGACCGGCGAGGACTGGGCGATGTCGAGGCCCTTGCCCTGCGGGGTGCCTTCGGCAATATCAAACAGAACCACGTCGCCGAGGTCTTTGAGGCCGATCATATGGGCGAGCGTGCCGCCGATCATGCCGGAGCCGATGAGGGCTATCTTGTTGCGTGCCATGAAGGAATTTCCCTTTGCCTTTAACGACGCCGTGGCGGCGGGTGGAGTAGGTTTGGGCCAGAGAGGCTGCGAGAATGTAGCCAGAAATAGCGGCTCGCAATAGCTCCGTGGCCAAAAAAATTCAACCGATTATTTCGACATCAACTATTTCAATCGGTTAGAAACAACGGGATTTACGTAAACGTCAAAGTTTTGTGACGACTTTACGAAGAAATGGTGAAGAAGCACGATGCCATCCATTGTAATCCGCAGGCTTTCTCCCGGCGACGAACACCTGCTCGACAATGTCGCCGACGACGTCTTCGACGAAGCCGTCGATCCGGCACGGCTCACTGCCTGCCTTGCTTCCCCAGGCCATCTTCTTTTCGTGGCCCTCGATGATGGCCAGGTTGTGGCACAGGCCGCCGGCATGGTTCACCGCCATCCCGACAAGCCTACGGAGCTTTATGTCGACGAGGTCGGCGTCTCGCCGGCATGGCAACGCCCGGCATCGCCAATCTGCTGATGGACGCGCTCTTCGCCGCCGGCCGCGAGGCAGGCTGCGAGGAAGCATGGCTCGGCACCGAGCTGGACAATGTCCCTGCCCGAGCGCTGTACGCCGCGCGCAAGGAACCGGCAGGCCCGGCGGAAACCTTCGTCATGTATGTCTATGATCTCAACGTGGACGGCTGACCGACCGCGCCCATTGATTTTCGCCCTGGCGTGGAAAATGTCTCCACGCTTGCCACGGGCAAACAAAAACCCCGGCACAAGGCCGGGGCTTTGGGTCGGCAAAAGCCTGATCAGAACTTGTAGGCGAGACCGACGCGAACATCGTTGGTGGTCACCCCGACCTCGCCGGCAGCCAGCCCATCGGACATATCGAAATTGCCGAAATCCGTGTAGCGATACTCTGCCCGGCCGATCAGACTGTCGGTAAATGCGTATTCGAGACCCGCGCCGAGCGTCCAGCCGACCATCGTATCGTCGGCCGAGGCCGCAGTCACGCCCGCAGCGGTGAACCTGGTCGCATCGACGCCGCCAAATGCCAGGCCACCGGCGATGTAAGGCAAGAACCGATCCATCGCATAACCTGCCTTCATGCGCAGGGCGCCGGTCCAGTTGAGCTGATAGTCGACGCCGGCATCGAACGGCCCGGTAACGCCGTTGAGCGCTGCCTCGCCAAAGCCGTCGGCATTGGTCCAGGCGATATCGCCATCCACGCCGAGCACGACATTGTTGGTGAATTGATAGTTGTATCCGGCATAGATGCCGCCGAGCCAGCCATCGATACTGCCATCGGCGGAAAGGCCGGGAAGGCCTTGGACTCCAAAGGACCCGTCGCCCCAGAGATAGCCCGTCTGCACCCCGAAATAACCGCCGGTCCAGCTGAAGATGGGCGGCGCAACCTCTATAGGCACAGGTGGGGCCTCAACCACCGGCATGTCGGCCGCGGAAGCCACGCCAGCAAGGCCAAGCAAAAATGCGGAAGTAAGGAACACTCGTTTCACGGCTACGCTCCATATCAGCCCCACCTAATACATATCACAACTACCGGCTTTGGACACCCGATCGATCGTTCGGCTCCGCCTGTAGCCTTGCGGCAACAGTTCCGGTGTCGGCGCGGGCATCAAGGGCCGCGCACGGAGGTCGGAGTGGCCCCGGAAAGATGGCCGGATTGCCGCGTTCCGGCTCGTGCGTTGCGTGGAACTTTTTTCCACGGATGGAGCTGATTTCTTTCTGCCCGGCAGACCGCACCCCAAAAAAAACCCCGGCGCGAGGCCGGGGTTTGGGTTTGCAGCCGCGCTACCCTCAGAACTTGTAGGCGACGCCGAACCGAACGTCGTGCGTGTTGAGCTCCGCGGTTGCGAGCGGAGTCAGATCGAAATCGCCGAAATCCGTATAGCGATACTCGACGCGGCCGATGAGATTGTCGGTAAAGGCGTAGTCGACACCGGCACCGGCAGTCCATCCGACCATCGTGTCACCCATGATCGGGCTGATCGGAAAGCCATCGTCGATGGCATGGACGTTGACGTCAGCGAACGCAACGCCGCCGGCAATGTAGGGCAGCAGCCGATCCATCGCGTAACCGACCTTCACGCGCGCCGCGCCGGACCAGTTGAGCTCATACACGTCGCCGATCTCGGGTGGCGGAAGCGGGACACCGAAGGGATCATACGCCTGCCCGAAACCATCGGCATTGCCGACCGTAAGATCGGCTTCGACACCGATTACGACCTGGTTCGCCAGTTGATGGTTGTAGCCGGCATAAACGCCGCCAAGCCAACCATCGACATCGGGCTCGGAATTCCAGCCGGTTGCAGCCGTCGTCCGCCCATTGCCCCAGAGATGACCGGCCTGCACACCGGCATATCCGCCGGTCCAGACGAAGGTGCCCGCCGGCTGGGCCGCGGATGTGACATCCGCAGCCAGTGCGGCACTGGTGGATACGGCAATCAGCCACGCCGCCCCAAACGTCATCAATTTCATTCGCCTCTGCTCCTTCGCTATTTTCGACTCACGCAAGGGGAACCCTGCAGCTTGGCGACATGCCCCGCAGCTTCAGTCAGGGGAATACGGCAGATGGCGTATATCGCCAGAGGTCGACGCGGGCAGCACTCGACCTGTCACCATCTGTCAGCATCAAGCGTGGATAGCCGGCCCAATTTTTCCACGCCCCTCCGACCTGCCGTATCATTCACCTTGCGATCTTCCACGGGACCCCGGTGCGCACCGGGCAGCGGGGGGAAGCGCCGGTGCCGGGCTGGCAGGAGGCCGGATCTCCTGCTGGGTGATGAGCCCCCAAGCCCGGGCCTTGCGGCGGCTGGCGGTGAAAGCCGAGGCGACTGAGCGGGGCAAGAACACCGAGCGGGGCGCGAACGTCGCGCCACATATTATCAATCGGAAGGCACGGCCTCGCGCCCCGCTTCCCGAACT
>NZ_JBFUKO010000040.1:0-19849 GCF_056400805.1 Aminobacter sp. P4_H6_2 | reverse complement strand
TTCCTTGCCCGGCAGGAACTTCAGCGTCGCCGGATTGGGGGTCGCTTCGGTCTGGATGAACATGGCCGTGTCTCCGTGCCCGCGCGCGCGGGTTCTCAGTTTGGAATAGTTCTAATTAGGCTTTACACGGCCGACATTCAAGCCGCTGGCGCGCCTCCGCGCCAATATGTTGCGCCTGCTCGTCAGGCCAGGCTGTCGATCTCTTCGTCCGACAGGTTCTGCGGCACTACCGTCACCGGGATCGGGAAGGCGGCACCCTTGCCGGCGATCGAGGCGACCAATGGCCCAGGGCCTTCCTTGCCAGCACCGGCCGCCAGCACCAGGATAGCGATATCCTGGTCATCTTCAATCAGCTTGTGGATCTCGTCTGCGGGGCGGCCTTCGCGCACCACCAGTTCCGGCTCGATCCCCAGCGTCTCGCGCACTTTTGCCGCATGGGTGTCGAGCGCTCCGTTGGCAGCCGCCGTCGCTTCCTCGCGCATGATCTTCTCTACGCCCAGCCAATGCTGGAAGTCGTCGGGCTCGATGACGTAAAGCAGAACCAGGACGCCGCTTGTGCTCTTGGCGCGCTTGGAGGCATAGGCGACTGCGCGTTCGCATTCGGGCGTGTCGTCGATGATCGCCAGGAACTTGCGCCGGTGACCGGCTTCCTTGCTGAGACGTTTGGAGACCATTTCCTACCCTGATCCGCGCGCTATTTTGGCTAGCAATCTGCCACCGGCGCGAGCTGCCCGCAAGCAGCCTGCGCCGGTGTCTTTTTCAGTCGCCGAGCAGGCCGATGATGTTGCGCACATCCTTCATGGTGCGTTCGGCGATGACGCGCGCGCGGTCGGCGCCGTCACGCAGTACGGCATCGATATGGCCGGGATCGGCCATCAGGCGGCGCATCTCGCCGGCAATCGGCGCGAGCTTGTCGACCGCGAGGTCGGCGAGGGCGGGCTTGAACACCGAAAACTGCTGACCGGCAAACTGGCGCAGCACTTCTTCCTTGGAGATGTCGGCCAGGCCGGCATAGATGCCGACGAGGTTTTCCGCCTCGGGACGTTCCTTAAGGCCTTCGAGCTCGCTCGGCAGTGGCGCCGGATCGGTCTTGGCCTTGCGGATCTTCTTCGAGATCGTGTCGGCGTCGTCGGTCAGGTTGATGCGCGACAGGTCGGAGGGATCCGACTTCGACATCTTCTTTGAACCGTCGCGCAGCGACATGATGCGCGCCGCCGGCCCGCCGATGATCGGCTCGGTGATCGGGAAGTAGCCGTTGACCGTCTCTTCGCCCACCTGCATCTCCACGCCGATACCGAGATCGGCGATACGGGCGGAAAAATCGTTGTTGAACTTCTGGGCGATGTCGCGCGTCAGTTCCAGGTGCTGCTTCTGGTCGTCGCCGACCGGCACRTGGGTGGCGCGGTAGACAAGGATGTCGRCCGCCATCAGGCTCGGATAGGCGAGCAGACCCAGCGAAGCGTTCTCGCGGTCCTTGCCGGCCTTGTCCTTGAACTGCGTCATCCGGTTCATCCAGCCGATGCGCGCCACGCAATTGAAGATCCATGCCAGCTCGGCATGCTGCAGCACGCGCGCCTGGTTGAAGACGATGTGTTTGGTGGGATCGATGCCGGCGGCCAGGAAGGCCGCGGTGATCGAGCGCGTCTGTCCCTGAAGATCGTCATGGACGAGCTGGGCGGTCAGCGAGTGCAGGTCAACGACGCAATAGATGCACTCGTTGGTTTCCTGCAGGGCGACGAACTTGCGGATGGCGCCGAGATAGTTGCCGAGGTGGAGATTTCCGGTTGGCTGGACGCCGGAGAAGATGAGCGGTTTGAAGGCGGTCATGATTGATCCCGTGGCTTGTGGAGGGCCGTTTCGCGCGCGGCGAAATTCGAGAGGCGCTTATGAACGATGGCGTTGGCCCGATCAAGAGGGGGCGTTGATGCGTATAACGTTATGCGTTATAAAGGCGAATGATATTGAGCTTTGCCGATGCCGAAACAGAGCGAATTTGGCATGGCCAGCGAAGCCAGAGGTTGCCCTCCGACATTCAGGACAAATGTCTGGTCAAACTGCGTATGCTCAACAGTGCGCGCAAGCTTGACGACCTGAAGGTTCCGCCCGGCAATCGGCTGGAGGCGTTGAAGGGAACCCGAAAAGGGCAATTCTCGATCAGGATCAACGACCAGTGGCGTGTCTGTTTCCGCTGGTCCGAAGGAGCGGCAACCGATGTCGAAATCGCAGACTATCACTGAAGAACTCCACAACCCGCACGCCGGCGAGATTCTGGCCGCCGAGTTCATGACGCCCCTCGGCTTGAGTCAGAACGCCTTGGCGCGTGCGATCAGTGTGGCCCCGCGCCGCATCAATGAGATCGTGCTCGGCAGGCGCGCTATTACAGCAGACACGGACCTGCGGCTTGCTCGCTATTTCGGAGTATCCGAGGGCTTCTTTCTCGGCCTCCAGATGGATTTCGAGTTGCTTGAACGCAAGCGCACGCTCGGTGACGAACTAGAGAAGATTACGCCTCGTGCCGCCTGAACAGGCAGCCGCAGTTCGTTCCAAATCCTCGGTCAGGCAATCCTGCAGCGGTGGCCAGCTACAGCCTCTCTCCAGCCACGCGCTTCTTCCTGTCCGCTTGACCTACAAGCGTCCGGTACGGCGCGGGCAACCCGCAGCAATGATTGCAAAGACCAATTTCACTCAGGCTCGACAGCCGTGGCGGCAGGACTTTCGCGCCCGCGCCTGATGTTGCGCCTGATCATGCCTGTGTCGGCGCCGCCGATGCCGAAGGCTATGCCGAAATAGACGATCATCGCACCGGTCACCAAAACGGCCAGCGCTGCGGCCTGGGTGTAGAAAGGTGCCGCCGAACCGAGCCATTGATCGGCCTCGCGGGCGGCGAACCACAGGCCTGCGGCCATCACGGCGGCGGCGATGATGAGGCGCGGGATGCGCTTCAACAGGGCGGCGTCGCGGTCCCACTGTCCGCGCCAGATCAAGGTTCCCAGCAGCATCGCTGCATTGACCCAGCCGGCGACCGCGGAGGCCGCGGCAATGCCGGGCGCGCCCMAGGAGGGGAATAGCGTCAGCGCTACCGAAATATTGACCGCCACGGATATGGCAGCGAAATACATCGGGGTGCGCGTGTCCTCTCGGGCGAAGAAGCCCGGCGTGAACGCCTTGATCAGCACGAAGGCCGGCAGGCCAAGGCCGAATATGGCAAGGATCGCCGACACCACTGGTGTGCTGTTGGAAGCGGCGAACGCGCCGCGCTCGTAGAGCACGCGCACGATCGGTTCGGAGATGACCAGCAGTGCTGCCGCCGCCGGCAGCGTCAGGAACAAGGTGAACTCGACCGAGCGGTTCTGCAGATTGGCGGCTTCGATGAGATTGCCCGATTTCAGCGCCCGCGACAGTTCCGGCAACAAGACGATGGCGACAGCCACGCCGACAACGCCCAGCGGCAGCTGGTAGACCCGGTCGGCGAGGTTGAGCGAGGACACGGCACTTTCCTGACCCGAGGCGATGGCCGTGCCGATCAGCGTGTTGATCTGGGTGATGCCGCCGGTGATCGCCGCCGGCAGCGCGAGCCACAGAAGACGCTTGACGTTCGGCGTCAGCTTGGGCCTGCGGAAGCCGATGGCAATGCCGGCATGGCGCACGGCGATCCACACGATGACGAGTTGCACGAGCCCGGCCGCCAGCACGCCCCAGGCAAGCGCATAGCCCACCGCCAGCCCGTCATGGCCGCGATACCAGGCATTGGCCAGCACGCCGACAAGGATGATGTTGAGGAACACCGGCGCGATCGCCGCCGCGAAATAGCGGCGCAGCGAATTCAGCATGCCGCTCATCATCGCCGCCAGCGACATGCAGATCAGATAAGGGAACATGATGGTCGCCAGTGCAACCGTCAGGTCGTATTTCTCCGGGTTGTCGATGAAACCTGGGGCCACGATGAAACGCACGATCAGCGGCATCGCCAGTTCCATGGCGATTGTCAGCACCAGAAGTGCCGAGAATAGAACGCCGAACACTTCCTCCGAAAAGCGCTTGGCGCCCTCGACGCCGTTGGCCTCGATCTCCTTGGCGAACAAAGGCACGAAGGCCGCGTTGAACGCGCCTTCGGCAAACAGCCTACGGAAGGTGTTGGGAAACTGGAACGCGGCATAAAAGGCGTCGGCCACCGGCCCGGTGCCGAGCGCTGCCGCCATCAGCATCTCGCGGGCAAAACCCAGCACGCGGCTCATCAGCGTGCCCGACGCAACGGTCGCGAATTTCTTGATCAGTGACATGGGGTGCGACGATGCCTTGCGGATTTGGGCGGGACAATGGCCGTCATCATTCGGCTGCTGCCGCCTTGGCCTTGATACGCTCGGCGGGACCATCGAGCGTGGCGATCAGCCTTGTGCGGATGTTTTCGAGCCGGGTCGGGTTTTCGATCTTCTGGCCGGTCAGGTCGGTGACGTAGAAAGTGTCGATGACCTTTTCGCCAAAAGTGGTGATGTGCGCCGAGGCGATATCGAGCGAAAGGTCCGACAGCGCGCCGGTGATTTCCGACAGGAAGCCGGGACGGTCGAGACCCTCGACCTCGATCACCGAAAATCGGTTCGACAAGGTGTTGCGGATCTCGGCGCGCGGCTGGATGCGGAAGGTCTTTTGGCCGCGCTTGGGCTTGGCGCGCTTGGCGATCATCTCCGGCAGCCAGGCCCGGCCCGACAGCACGTCCTCGATCAGCTGGCCAACACGCTCGGCGCGCCTGCGCTCGTCCTCGTCGCGGTCGAATTCGCGGCTGATCAGGATGATGTCGAGCGCACGCCCGTCGGCGGTGGTGAAGATCTGCGCGTCGACGATGTTGCCGCCAGCGGCAGCACAGGCACCCGCGATCACCGACAGCAGGCGGGGATGGTCCTGCGCCAGCACGGTGATCTCGGTCACCGCTTCGAATTCGCGTGTCCGCACCATGGTCGACAGCTGCTTGCCGGCCTCGTCGGCGGCGCGGATGAATTCGGCGTGGCGTTTCTGGTCTTCGAAATCGACAGTCAGCAGATAGGCGTCATAGTGCAGCTTGACGTATTTCTGGCGCAGCTCGTCGGGCCAGTCGGCAAGTGCTGTCGCCAACGTCTCGCGCGCCGCAGCCGTGCGCTCGGCCCGCGACAATTCGGAAAAGCCGCCGGTCAGAAAAAGCTCGGTTTCGTAATAGAGCGTGCGCAAAAGCTGGCCCTTCCAGCCGTTCCACACGCCGGGACCAACGCCGCGAATGTCGCACACGGTCAGGATCAGCAGCAATTTTAGCCGCTCGACCGATTGCACCACGGTTGCGAAATCGTCGATCGTCTTGCGGTCATTGAGGTCGCGCGTCTGCGCCGTCATCGACATGACCAGATGGTTCTCGACCAGCCAGGCAACCGTCTCGGTATCGGTGGGTGACAGGCCCATATGCGGGCAGACCCGCCGCGCGATCTTGGCGCCGGCTTCGGAATGGTCCTCCGGCCGGCCCTTGGCGATGTCGTGCAAAAGCACCGCGACATAAAGCGCCTCGCGCTGCTTCTTGATGCCGCCGATCAGCGAGTGGCTGAGCGGGTGGATCTTGGCGCCGTCGCCATGCTCGATCTCCGACAAGACGCCGATGCAGCGCAGCAGATGCTCGTCCACCGTATAGTGGTGGTACATCGAAAACTGCATCATCGCGACGATCTTGCCGAAATCGGGGATCAGCCGCCCAAGCAGCCCCGCTTCGTTCATCCRCCTGAGGTTGAGCTCGGGGTTGCGATCCGAGGTCAGCACGTCGAGGAACAGCCGGTTGGCCTCGGCATTGCGCCTGAGGCCGCGATCGACAAGCCCGAGCGAGCGGGTCAGAAGCTTCAGTGCGTTGGGATGCAGCTCCAGCCCGTGCCTGTCGGCGAACCAGAAGAAACGCACCATGTTGACCGGATCGCGTTCGAACACCTTGTCGTCGGCGACGGTGATGCGATGGTTGTCGATGATGAAGTCGCTGGTGCCGGCAAGCTTGCGCCGGCGCCGTGAAAAGCCCTGCAGGAACCGGTTGAAGCCGGGCACGTCCTTGACCTGCTCTTCTTCGAGCGCGGCGCAGAAGATGCGAGTCAGGTCGCCGACTTCCTTGGCGACGAGGAAGTAGTCCTTCATGAAACGTTCGACCGCCGAGAGCCCCGGCTGGTTGGTGTAGCCCAGCCGCTCGGCGATCTCGCGCTGGATGTCGAAATGCAGCCGCTCTTCCGGCTTGCCGGTCAAAAAATGCATGTGGCAGCGCACCGCCCACAAGAAATCCTCGGCCTCGACGAACTGGCCATATTCGCCTTCGGTAAACACGCCCTTGTCGATCAGCTCGGCGCCGGTGCGCACGCGGTAGTAATATTTGCCGATCCAAAACAGCGTGTGCAGGTCGCGCAGGCCGCCCTTGCCGTCCTTGATGTTCGGCTCGACAAGGTAGCGGCTCTCGCCTGCCTTGGCGTGGCGGGCGTCGCGCTCGGCGAGCTTGGCCTGGACAAATTCGGCACCGGTATCCTTCACCAGCTCACGGTCGAAGCGCTCGATCAGCTCGTTGCAGAGCGGTTCTTCGCCCCAAAGGAAACGCGCCTCGAGGATCGCCGTGCGGATGGTGATGTCGCCGCGCGCAAGCCTGAGGCACTCGTCGATATTGCGGGTGGCGTGGCCGACCTTCAGCCCCATGTCCCACAGCATGTAGAGCATGTATTCGACGATCTGCTCGCCCCACGGCGTCTGCTTGTAGGGCAGCAAAAACAGCAGGTCGATGTCGGACCCCGGCGCAAGCGTGCCACGGCCATAGCCGCCGACGGCCACCACCGCCATGCGTTCGGCCGAAGACGGGTTCTTGGCCCGGTAAACATGGGTGACGGCGAAATCGTAGAGGACGCGGATGATCTCATCCATCAGGTGCGAGATGCGCGTCGCGCAGGCGGTGCCGCTGCTGTCGTCCATCAGCATCTTTTCGGCGACGTTCTTGCCTGCGGCGATCTTTTCCTTGAACAGCAGCAAGGCCTTGGCGCGAAGGGCCGGATCGGCGCCGTCGCCACCCGTGGCGCTGGTCAACGCCGTCAGATGGCGGCGCAGTTCGTCAGCGTCGATCAGCTGTTCGAGCTTGAGCGGGATTTTCGTCATCTGCCTCGGCTGGCCTTGCCCTTGTGGCGGCGTCTATAGCGCGAATTTTTTGCCATGGGTATGGCGCTGAGAAGTGCTGCATCTGCCGGAGGCGGTTCGCATTGACCTTCCACGTACTGGAACCTGTATTCTGATTCGTCCGAGCAGCGTGGAATTTTACCAATGAACGATGAGCACGCCCACCATCATCACCCGGCAAAGACGTCCGCCACGGCGGAAACAGTCGTTCGCGATCCTGTTTGCGGCATGATCGTCGACCCGGCCGCCGGCAAGCCGACGCTCGAACATAAGGGCCATCTGTTTCATTTCTGCAGCGCGTCTTGCCGCGACAAATTCGCCAAGGAGCCGGAAAAATACATCAGCGCCGCCGATCCGGTCTGCGGCATGGACGTCGCCCGCGACAGCGCCAGACATTTCCTCAAGCACGAGGGCGCAGGCTACTATTTCTGCTCCTCGAACTGCGAGGGCAAATTCACTGCCGAGCCGGCCAAGTATCTGAGCGGCAAGCCGGCCGTGGCACCCGCGCCCAAAGCCGCGCAATACACCTGCCCGATGCATCCCGAGATCATCCGCGACAAACCCGGCTCGTGCCCGATCTGCGGCATGGCGCTGGAACCTGTCATGCCGACCGGCGACGAGGGCCCAAGCCCCGAACTCGTCGATTTCACCCGCCGCTTCTGGGTCAGCGCGGTCATGTCGATCCCGCTCTTGATTATCGCCATGGGGCCGATGCTCGGCCTGCCGGTTCGCGACTGGATCGGCGAGAGAACTGCCGCCTGGCTCGAACTTGTGCTCGCAACACCTGTGGTGCTGTGGGCGGCGCTGCCCTTCTTTCATCGCGGTTGGGACTCGGTTCTCAACCGCAGTCCCAACATGTGGACGCTGATCTCGCTCGGTGTCGGCGCTGCCTACATCTACAGCGTTGTCGCCACGCTCTTCCCCGATCTGTTCCCGCATCAGTTCCGCGGCCATGGCGGCTCGGTGCCGGTCTATTTCGAGGCGGCGGCAGTCATCATCGCATTGGTCTTCCTCGGCCAGGTTCTGGAGTTGCGCGCCCGCGAGCGCACCGGTTCGGCCATCCGCGCTCTGCTCGATCTCGCTCCCAAGACGGCGCGGCGTATCGCCGATGACGGTTCTGAAAGCGAAGTGCCGCTGGAAGAAGTCGTCAGCGGCGATCGCCTGCGCATCCGCCCCGGCGATGCGATCCCCGTCGACGGCATCGTTCTCGAAGGCCGATCTTCGGTCAACGAATCGATGATATCGGGCGAACCGGTCCCGGTCGAAAAGGTCGAAGGCGAAAGGCTGACCGGCGGCACGCTCAACAAGAACGGTTCGCTGATCATGCGCGCCGACAAGGTCGGCGCCGACACGGTGCTGTCGCAGATCGTCGAGATGGTCGCCAAGGCCCAGCGCAGCCGCGCGCCGATCCAGGGCCTCGCCGACCGCGTCTCTTTCTATTTCGTGCCGACGGTGGTGCTGATCGCTATCGTTTCGTTCATCGTCTGGGCGATGTTCGGCCCCGAGCCGAGCATGGTTTTCGCTATCGTCTCTGCCGTGTCGGTGCTGATCATCGCCTGTCCCTGTGCGCTTGGCCTTGCCACCCCGATGTCGGTGATGACCGCCACCGGGCGTGGCGCCCAGGCCGGCGTGCTGATCAAGGATGCCGAGGCTCTGGAGCGTTTCTCCAAGGTCACCACCCTCATTGTCGACAAGACCGGCACGCTGACCGAGGGCCGGCCTCAGTTGACCGACGTGGTCGCCGCCAAGGGCATCGCGGAGGATGAACTGCTGTCGCTCGCCGCTGGCCTCGAAAAGGGCTCCGAGCACCCCCTCGCCGAAGCCATCGTCGAGGGAGCGGCCAGGCGCGGCGTGACCGTGCCTGACGCAAAGGACTTTGAATCCATCACCGGCAAGGGTGTGTCAGGCACCGTCTCCGGTCGCAAGGTCGCGCTCGGCAATGCCGCGATGATGGCCGATCTCGGCCTAGACACGGCGGAGCTTGCAGCCAGCGCCGATGCCCTGCGCGGCGATGGCAAGACCGCGATGTTTGTCGCCGTTGATGGCAAGCCGGCCGGCATCGTTGCTGTCGCCGATCCGATCAAGGCAACGGCTGCCGAGGCGATCCGCACCCTGCACGGTCTCGGCCTTAGGATCATCATGGCGACCGGCGACAACGAGCGCACCGCCAAGGCGGTGGCCCAGAAGCTCGGCATCGACGAGGTCCGCGCCGATATGTTGCCGGAGAGCAAGAAGGCGCTGGTCGACGAGCTGCGTGCCAAGGGCGAGGGCGTCGCCATGGCCGGCGACGGCGTCAACGACGCACCAGCACTTGCCGCTGCCGATGTCGGCATCGCCATGGGCACAGGTGCTGACGTGGCGATGGAAAGTGCCGGCATCACGCTGCTCAAGGGCGATTTGGGCGGCATTGTCCGCGCCCGCAAGCTGGCTCAGGCGACCATCGGCAACATCAAGCAGAACCTGTTCTTCGCCTTCATCTACAACGTCCTGGGTGTTCCTGTGGCCGCCGGCGTCCTATATCCGGTGCTCGGCACGCTTCTGTCGCCGATGATTGCCGCCGCCGCGATGAGTCTGTCGTCGGTGTCGGTGATTGCCAACGCGCTGCGGCTCAGGGCCTTAAAGCTCTGAAGCCCGGCACCGAAAAAGGACTTTTGGATGAACTGGATGAGGAAGATTGTGCTCGGCCTGATGGCGGCCGGCATGCTGGTAGCGGTGCTGCTCGAAACTGCACCGGCCTAAACCACCGATCGCAGCGCATATGGCGGCACCTGTCGCCAACAGCACTGCCACCGGGGGCCGCGATCAAGCAGATGCAAGCCTGGCTGGCCGCGAACCCGGCGAAGTGAGATAACGGCTCAAACCGGATCGGAGCCCCGCCATGCCGTCGACTCCCAGAACAACGACACTTCCTTCCGGCGAGGTCGTTCCCGTGCTCGGCCAGGGCACCTGGATGATGGGCGAGGCAGCACAGCCGACGAGGTTGCGGCACTGAGGCTCGGGCTCGATCTGGGCGTGACGCTGATCGACACCGCCGAGATGTATGGTAGCGGCGGCGCCGAAAAGGTGGTGGGGGAGGCCATCGCCGGGCGTCGAGACGAGGTTTTCCTCGTTTCCAAGGTGCTGCCGTCCAACGCGTCGCGTAACGGCGTCGTCAGGGCTTGCGAGGCAAGCCTCAAGCGCCTGCACACCGACCGCATCGACCTCTATCTGCTGCACTGGCGCGGCGGCGTGCCGTTGTCGGAAACCATCGCCGTGTTCGAGGAACTGCGCCAGTCAGGCAAGATCCGCCACTGGGGCGTCAGCAATTTCGATACCGACGACATGGAGGAAATCGGCCGCCTGCATGCGGGCCAGAACGCCCAGACCAATCAGGTGCTCTACAATCTGACGCGTCGTGGCATCGAGTACGACCTCATGCCGTTGTGCCGCGAAGGCGGCGTGCCAATCATGGCCTATTCGCCTGTCGAACAGGGCGCATTGGCCAACAACAAGGGCCTTGCCGCCATCGCCTCCCGCCACGATGCCACTGCGGCGCAGATCGCCCTTGCCTGGGTCATGGCGCAGTCTGGTGTCATCGCCATCCCCAAGGCAACCAGGCTCGATCATGTCAGGCAGAACGCTGCCGCGCGCGACATCAGCCTTGCTGCTGATGATCTCGCTGAGCTCGACCGCCTCTTTCCGCCGCCGGCCCGCAAGGGCCCGCTGGAAATGATCTGAGTTACAGCTGGCAGCGCTGCGAGCGGTGTCTCAGTGTTCCTTGACCGTGCAGATGCCGTTCGCGCCACCCTTGCCCGTATAGGATACGGCAGCCGAGCCATCCGGGTTGATGCTGAGCGAGATCGTCACCCCGCTGCCCTTGGCCTCGTAGTAGTTGTTGTTGAATTTCTTCAGCTTGCCTTCCTTGCCATTGATGTAGATCGGACCACCCTTGTCGGCGTGTACTTCGATCTTGCCCGGGCAGGTGGCGTTCACCATTGGGATCGATGCACTGGCTTCCCAGGCAATTGAGGCAGTTGTGAAGAAAACAGCCGCACCAACGAAAAGTTTTCCCATATCGACCTCCAGAACAGCATTGCTTAATACTTGCATTTTCGCGCAGTGCGCGTGCGTCTGCAAGGTGCCATCATATGGTTCCAAGCAGAAGTCGCTCGCCTACCATCACCACGTCGGCCTATTTGACTGGCGTCACCTGTCGTGTGACCTCATCCGAGGACGAGGGTCTTCCAGACTTGCTGATGATTTGGCGATTTTTTAGGCATCCTAAGACGCCAATTTTGAGCGATTGGGAAGGCGTTTACGTTCGGCGCAGGCGTGAGGCAATTTAGCATCACTTCTTGCAATTCGGGTGTGCCCCTCTCGCACGACGCGGCTGTCTATGTGTAATCTCCCGGAGTGCTTCGTTCGGCAGAGTGCAGGCTGAACGCAGGACAGGGGGACACCATCGTAGCAGTAGGTGCCGCGTGCCAAAGACCGGTTCTGCCCTTCGGAACGGTTGCCAATTACATTAACGCTCGTTCCGGAGGATGGGAATGAAAGCTGGTTTTGTCTGGACCCTCGTTTTCGGTGGCCTTCTCACCGTTCCCGCAGTCGCTGCCGACATTGTTTCCCCGGTTAGTCCGGTAGCGACGCCGATCGTCGAGCAGGGGTGGACGTTTTCGGTTACGCCTTATTTCTGGGCGGCCGGGCTCTCAGGTGACACGGCGCAGTTTGGCTCGCCTGAAGTCCATATCAATGCGAGTTTTGGCGATATCCTCGATGAACTCGACTTTGCCGCGATGGCGATCGCGGAAGCGCGGAATGGGCCCTTCAGCATCTTTGGCGATCTCATCTATTCGAAGATATCGTCCGGCCGCGGCACTCCGCGAGAACGCCTTGCGGACAGTGTGGATCTGACATCAACGACTTTTGCCGGCTTTCTTGGCGCGGGCTACTCCGTCTTCGAAAGCGACGCCGGGCGGTTCGATATCGTCGGCGGCATGCGGGTCTGGTCGGTCGATACCGAGATTTCTTTCAGTGGCGGCATTCTGGGCGGCAGGTCGAGAAGCGACGGCGCGACCTGGGTCGATGGCCTTGTCGGCGTCCGCGGCGACTACTCCTTCACATCAAAGGTCTTCTTTACGGGATGGGGATTGGTCGGAGCCGGCGGCGCGGACCTCGACTGGGATGTTGCCGCAGCCCTTGGCTATCGTTTCAACGATCGCTTCTCCGCCATCGCGGGGTATCGGGCGCTTGGCGTCAATTACGAAAACGACGGCTTTGTCTTCGACGTCGTCCAGCAAGGCCCGATCTTCGGCCTGACGATGCATTTCTAGCACGGGCCAGGGCGGAGCAACGGACTCGACGCCAGCGGTTCATTGCAATCGTCAGGTCTTGGTCGAAACAACCAGCCGCTCCGGCGGCTGGTTTGCCGGTCAGCGGCCCGAAAGCCCCTTGAGCTTGTAAAGTGCGTCGAGTGCCTCGCGCGGCGTCATCTCGTCGGGGCTCAGCCCTTCCAGCGCCTTGGTCAGCGCGTCGTTGGCGACGGGTTTAGCCGCTTCGCGTTTCACGGCAACCGAAAACAGCGGCAGGTCGTCGACAAGCCGGTTGGCTTTCCCCGAGGTTTCGCCCTCTTCAAGCTGGTGCAGCACTTCCTTGGCACGTGCCACGACGGCGTCGGGCAAGCCGGCGAGACGGGCCACCTGCACGCCGTAGGAGCGGTCGGCGGCGCCCTTGCCGACCTCGTGCAGGAACACCACTTCGCCTTCCCATTCCTTCACCCGCATCGTCACATTGTGCAGGCGTTCGAGTTTGCCCGAGAGTGCCGTCAGCTCATGGAAATGGGTGGCGAAAACCGCGCGGCAGCGGTTCTTTTCGTGCAGATATTCGACCGCCGCCCAGGCGATCGACAGGCCGTCGAAGGTTGCGGTGCCGCGACCGATCTCGTCGAGGATGACCAGCGAGCGTTCGCTCGCCTGGTTGAGGATGGCGGCCGTCTCGACCATCTCGACCATGAAGGTCGAGCGCCCCCGCGCCAGATCGTCGGAGGCGCCGACACGCGAAAACAGCCGGTCGACGACGCCGACATGCGCACTTTCCGCCGGCACGAACGAACCCATCTGGGCAAGGATGGCAATCAGCGCGTTCTGGCGCAGGAAGGTCGACTTACCCCCCATGTTCGGGCCGGTCAGCAGCCAGATCGCGCCGTTGCGGCCATTCTCGGCCGGCGACAGGTCACAGTCATTGGCAACGAAGGGCGCAGATGCCGTTCGCCTGAGCGACTGTTCGACGACGGGATGGCGTCCGCCGGTGACCTCGAAGGCGAGGCTCAGGTCGACCTGCGGCCGGCACCAGGCTTCGGAAGCTGCCAGCACGGCAAGCGCCGACGACACATCGAGCACCGACAACGCATTGGCCCCGGCACGAATCGCGTCGGCATTCGTTACTGCCTCCGCCACCAGCGCGTCGAAGGCGGCAAGCTCTATGGTCAGCGCCCGATCGGCGGCGTTGGCGATCTTGGTCTCGAGGCCGGCGAGTTCGGTGGTGGTGAAGCGCATCGCGCTCGCCATGGTCTGGCGGTGGATGAAGCGCGCCTTGGCCTCGTCGGTTCCGTTGAGTACCGCCTGGTTGTTGGCCGTCACCTCGATGTAATAGCCGAGCACGTTGTTGTGGCGGATCTTCAGCGACCTTATCCCGGTCTCCTCGATCAGGTCGCGCTCCATGCCGGCGATCACCCGCCTCGACTGGTCGCGCAGCGCCCGCATCTCGTCGAGCTCGGCGTGATAGCTCGCGCGGACAAAGCCGCCGTCGCGCTTGAGCAGCGGCAGCTCCTCGCCAAGTGCCGCATCGATGTGGTCGGCGAAGTCGGCCGGCAGCGCTGAAATCGCTGCCATTGCCCTTTGCAGATCCACCGGCAGCGGCGCGGTCCCAAACAACCCGGCAATGGTGCGCGCGGCCGAAAAGCCCGAGCGCAGGGCACCCAGATCGCGCGGGCCGCCACGGTTGAGCGCGAGGCGCGACAGCGCGCGCGGCATGTCGGCGACGCCCTTGAGGCTCAAACGAAGCGCCTCGGTCAATCTCGTCTCCGAAAGGAAGAACGACACCGCATCGAGCCTGCCGGTGATCGCCTCCGGATCGGTCAGCGGCGACATCAGCCGGTCGGCGAGCAGTCGCGCGCCGCCACCAGTCACCGTGCGGTCGATGGCGCGGAACAGCGAGCCGTCGCGGCCGCCCGAAAGCGTGCGCAGCAATTCGAGATTGGCCCGCGTCGCTGGATCGATGAACAGCGTCGAGCCTTCCTGCTCGCGCTCGGGATGGGCCAGCGGCGGGCGCTCGGCCTTCTGGGTCTTTTCGACATAAGCGATCGCGCCCGAAATCGCCGAAAGTTCGGCGCGGGAGAAAGCGCCAAAGCTGTCCGGCGTCGCCACCTCGTAGAAGCGCGCGATGCGTCCCGGCGCCGATGTCGAGTCGAACAGGGAAGGCGGCTGCGGGTTGACGATGCGCCCGATCAGGTCGAACGTCGGCTTGAGCTCCTCGTCATGGAACGCGGGCTCGGCGACGATCAGCTCGCGCGGGTCGATGCGGAAGATGTCGGCGGCGAGCCTGTCGGGCGTCGTCTCCGAAACGCGAAACACACCCGTCGAGATCTCGATCCAGGCGAGCGCGAGGCTCGCTTCGCCCGCCCCCTTGACCCGCCCCAGCGCCATCAGGAAGCTCGATTCCTGCGGCGCAAGCAGCTTGTCTTCGGTGATCGTGCCCGGCGTGACGAGACGCACCACGTCGCGCTTGACCACCGATTTCGAGCCGCGCTTCTTGGCTTCCGCCGGGTCCTCGATCTGCTCGCACACGGCAACGCGAAAACCCTGGCCGATCAGCTTTTGCAGATAGTCGTCGGCCGCATGGATCGGCACCCCGCACATCGGGATGTCCTGGCCCTGATGCTTGCCGCGCTTGGTCAAAACGATGCCGAGCGCGCGCGACGCCTTCTCGGCGTCGTCGAAGAACAGCTCGTAGAAATCGCCCATGCGGTAAAACAGCAGCGAGTCCGGATTCGCCGCCTTGATCTCGATATACTGCTCCATCATCGGCGTCGGCGCGGCGTGCACCGGCGTTTCCGCTGATATTGTCGGTCGATCGTTCACGCCTGAGCTTTCAAAAAAGGAATTCTGCTATTCTGCTTGGCGGTTTACAGCGCCGATGTGTAGCCTTAATCCAAAACGCTCCACAAAAAGAATATTTCAAGGGTAGGATCGCTTCGCACCATGGCCTCGAACAAGAAAACCGACAATTCCGGCCCCTCCGTTTCTGCCGAGGAGGCGCTCGAATTCCACGCCATGGGCCGCCCGGGCAAGCTGGAGATCGTGCCGACCAAGCCGATGGCCACCCAGCGCGACCTCAGCCTCGCCTATTCGCCCGGGGTCGCGGTTCCCGTCAAAGCCATCGCCGAGGATCCTTCCCGCGCCTACGACTACACCGCCAGGGGCAACATGGTCGCCGTCATCTCCAACGGCACCGCGATCCTGGGGCTCGGCAATCTCGGCGCGCTCGCCTCCAAGCCGGTCATGGAAGGCAAGGCGGTGCTGTTCAAGCGCTTCGCCGACGTTGATTCCATCGACCTCGAGGTCGACACCGAAGACGCCGAGGAATTCATCAACTGCGTGCGTTACCTCGGCCCCTCCTTCGGCGGCATCAACCTCGAAGACATCAAGGCGCCCGAGTGCTTCATCATCGAGCAGCGCCTGCGCGAGCTGATGGACATCCCGGTTTTCCACGACGACCAGCACGGCACCGCCATCATCGCCGCCGCTGGCCTCATCAACGCGCTTGAAATCACCGGCCGCGACATGAAGACGGCCAAGCTCGTCTGCAATGGTGCCGGTTCCGCCGGCATCGCCTGCATCGAGCTCATCAAGTCGATGGGCTTCACCCCCGACAACGTCATCTTGTGCGACACCAAGGGCGTGRTCTACCAGGGCCGCACCGAAGGCATGAACCAGTGGAAGTCGGCGCACGCCGTCAAGACCGAGGCGCGCACGCTTGCCGACGCCATGGACGGCGCCGACATCGTCTTCGGCCTCTCCGCCAAGGGCGCGCTGACGCCCGCCATGATCCAGTCCATGGCCAAGAACCCGATCATCTTCGCCATGGCCAATCCCGATCCGGAGATCACGCCCGAGGAGGTCGCCGAGATCCGCACCGACGCCATCATGGCGACCGGCCGTTCGGACTATCCGAACCAGGTCAACAACGTGCTCGGCTTCCCCTACATCTTCCGCGGCGCGCTCGATGTCCGCGCGACAACCATCAACGACGCCATGAAGGTCGCCGCCGCCCAGGCGCTCGCCGATCTCGCCCGCCAGGACGTGCCCGACGACGTCGCCGCCGCCTATCAGGGCAACCGGCCGAAATTCGGCCCCAACTACATCATCCCGGTGCCGTTCGACCCGCGCCTGATCTCGGCGATCCCGATCGCGGTCGCAAAGGCTGCCATGGAATCGGGCGTCGCCGGCCGGCCGATCCTCGATCTCGACAAATACGCCAACGAGCTCTCCGCCCGCCGCGACCCGATCGCGTCGACCTTGCAGCGCATCTACGACCGCGTCCGGCGCCAGCCCAAGCGCATCGTCTTCGCCGAGGGCGAGGAGGAGCAGGTGATGCGCGCCGCCGTTTCCTACGTCAACCAGAAGCTCGGCACCGCCATTCTTCTCGGCCGCGACGACGTCATCAAGGAAAACGCCCGGCATGCCGGCATCGACCTCAACAAGCCGGGCCTCGAGATCATCAATGCGCGCCTGTCGCGCCGCAACGCCATCTACGCCGACTTCCTCTACGAGCGCATGCAGCGCAAGGGCTACCTGCTGCGCGACTGCCAGCGCCTGATCAACAACGACCGCAACCACTTCGCCGCCTGCATGGTCGCCCTTGGCGATGCCGACGGCGTGGTCACGGGCGTCACCCGCAACTACTCGACAGTGCTCGACGACGTCCGCCGCGTCATCGACGAAAAACCCGGCCACCGCGTCATCGGCGTGTCGATCGTGCTGGCGCGCGGCCGCACCGTCATTGTCGCCGACACCGCCGTCCACGACATGCCCAACGCCGAGCAGATCGCCGACATCGCCGAGGAGGCAGCCCACTTTGCCCGCAAGATGGGCTACGAGCCGCGCGTGGCCCTGCTTGCCTACTCGACCTTCGGCAACCCGCCCGGCGAGCGTTCCGAGCGTGTCCAGGAAGCGGTCAAGATCCTCGACAAGCGCCGCGTCGATTTCGAATATGACGGCGAAATGGCCGCCGACGTCGCCCTCAACCACCGCCTGATGCAGCAGCAATACCCCTTCTGCCGCCTCTCGGGCGCTGCCAACGTCCTGGTCATGCCGGCATTCCACTCCGCCGCCATCTCGACCAAGATGCTGCAGGAACTCGGCGGCTCCACCGTCATCGGCCCGCTTCTGGTCGGYCTCAACAAGCCGGTGCAGATCGTCTCGCTCAACGCCAAGGACAGCGATATCGTCAACATGGCGGCGATTGCTGCGTATAACGCGGGGACTTGAGGGGCGGTTCGCGTTAGCGAACGAAAAGCCCCCAAATGGGCTTTTCGAGCGACTCAAGGCCCTGAGCCATAGCGAAGGGCTTAGCGCTGCCGCTTTCTTCACTCCGGCAGACGGTTGGGCGCGACGCCGAAGCTGCTGATCTCCCCACCTGAGGGGGAGATGCCCGGCAGGGCAGAGGGGGGTGGGAAGGATCGCGACGCTTCCGCCGTTCCTCGCCCCCCACGAAAGTGGGGGAGAGGTACCACTCGCGCAGCGAGGCGGTGAGGGGGCGCCAACAATGCGCGTCATCGTAGGCTTGCTGGCGCGTCTAGAGCATCGGACTTTCAGATTGAATCGAGAGGGATTCCSGTGAGGTGGGGTTCATGATTCACTTCCGTGCGGAGGTGATTTGCCATGCCCAAGCCCTATTCGCTCGATTTGCGTGAACGTGTTGTGCGGTTTGTCGAGGCTGGCCACTCACGGCATGCGGCGGCGGCACATTTTGGGGTGTCGGTTTCGTTCGTCGTGATCCTGATGAGGAACTATCGAAAGACCRAGAGCTTGGCGCCCAAGGCCAGCGGTGGTCGCCGCCATTCCAARCTCGACCCGCATCGTGCGTTCCTGCTTGGCCRGGTGGCCGCGAAGGATGACATCACCATGCCGGAGCTTGCCACCGAACTGGCCGCTGCTGCCGACGTCCAGGTCGCTCCGGCCTCGATCTCGCGCTGGCTKATYAGGAACGGCTATCGCTTCAAAAAAAACGCTGTTGGCCAGCGAGCAAGATCGTCCCGACATCTCCAAGGCGCGGCAGCAGTGGCAGGCCAGGCGTCAGCCGCGGATGCGGCTTGAGCCACACCGGCTGGTGTTCATCGACGAAACCGGAACCACGACCAAGATGACACGCCTTCGCGGCCGCTGCCTGAAGGGCCAACGACTGCGTTCAAAGGCACCGTTCGGACATTGGAAGACGCAGACCTTCATCGCCGGGCTGCGCTGTCACGGGCTCACTGCCCCTTTCGTCATCGACACGCCGATGAACCGGCGCATCTTCGAAACYTACATCGAAACGCAGCTCGCTCCCACGCTGGCAAAGGGCGACGTGGTCATCTTAGACAATCTCGCTGCCCACAAGAGCCCGGCCGCCGAGGCAGCGATCCGGGCCAGAGGTGCATGGCTGCTCTTCCTGCCGCCTTACAGCCCAGATCTCAATCCGATCGAAATGGCCTTCGCCAAGCTCAAGGCGCATCTGCGCGCTAAGGCCATCAGAACCATCGACGCCCTGTGGCAGGCCATCGGCGATATCTGCAATCTCTTCTCCCCAACAGAATGCAGAAACTACTTCGCCGCAGCAGGATATGGACTCACATGAAAGTCCGATGCTCTAGGCAAGGGCTTGCGGCTCCATCAGACCCGCGTTCACTCCGACGCGGGTCTTTTCGTTTCGACGAGATGGACGTCCGATTCCGCGCAGATCTTGCGGATGCTCGGAATGTCGCAATGGTCAGTGATGAAGGTGTCCATCTGCGACAGATGGGCGATACGAACTGGTGCGGTGCGCTCGAACTTGGTCCGGTCCGAAACCAAAATGACATGGCGCGCATTGGCGATGATCGCCTGCGCCACCTTCACTTCGCGAAAATCGAAATCGAGCAGCGCGCCGTCATGGTCGATCGCCGACGCGCCGATCACCGCATAGTCGACCTTGAACTGGCGGATGAAATCGACCGCCGCTTCGCCGACGATGCCACCGTCCGAACCGCGCACCACCCCGCCCGCGATCACCACTTCCATATCAGGATAAACCCGCATCCTGTTGGCAACATTGATGTTATTGGTGATGACCATCAGTCCCTTATGGTCTAGCAGCGCCTTGCCAACGGCTTCCGTCGTCGTGCCGATATTGACGAACAGAGACGCATTGTCTGGGATGATGCGTGCCGCCGCCTGGCCGATCGCGTCCTTTTCGTCAGCCGCGATCTTGCGCCGGGCCTCGTATTCAAGGTTCTCGATACCGGAGGGAAACAGCGCCCCGCCATGGATGCGGCTCAGCAGGCGCTGGTCGCAAAGATCGTTCAGATCCTTGCGGATGGTCTGCGGCGTGACCTGGAAATGCGTTGCCAGATCGTCGACCAGCACGCGCCCATTGTCCTTGGCGAGCTGGATGATTTCGGACTGGCGCGGCGAAAGGTACATTTCTAGCA
>NZ_JBFUKO010000039.1:0-19954 GCF_056400805.1 Aminobacter sp. P4_H6_2 | reverse complement strand
ACACCGAGCCCTTGCCGAGTTCGCTCTCGACGCCGATATGGCCGCTCATCAAGTCGACGAGGCGGGCAGCGATGGCAAGTCCGAGGCCGGTGCCCTCGTGGCGGCGGGTCGAGCTGCCGTCGACCTGCGCGAATTTTTCGAACACGTTCTGTAGCTTGTCTGCGGGGATGCCAATGCCGGTGTCTTCGACGCGGACCTTGAGGGCCACGGCGTCGTCGATGATTTCTCCCGTCACATCGACCAGCACATGGCCGCGTTCGGTGAACTTCACCGCATTGCCGAGCATGTTGGTGATGATCTGGCGGAAGCGGCCGACGTCGCCAACGACATGGCTCGGAAGGCGTGGATCGATGCGGACGATGAGCTCGAGGTTCTTTTCGGCAACACGCGCCGAGATCAGGGTCGCGACATCCTCCACCGCCTCGCCGAGATGGAAGGGTGCTGGGTCGAGCGTAAGCTGGCCGGCATTGATCTTGGAAAAATCRAGAACGTCGTTGATGATGGTCAAAAGCGCGTTGCCCGACTTCACGATGACGTCGGTAAACGTCTTCTGGCGCGGCGTCAGGTCGGTTCGCGCCAAAAGCTCGGCCATGCCGAGCACGCCGTTCATCGGCGTGCGGATTTCGTGGCTCATATTGGCGAGGAATTCCGACTTGGCGCGGTCGGCAGCCTCGGCCTTGGACAGCGACTCTGAACTTTCGGCAAAGGCGCGACGGATGGCATGTTCCATCGGGCGGAATACCCACACGGCGACACCCCCGATCACCAGCACGAGCAAGGCGGTGGCGGCCATCAAAAGCCGGTCGCTACGCGCCTCGGCGTATCGGCGCTCGCTCTCCATTGCACTGCTTGCGCGCAGCAGCATCGGCTGAGCGAACAGGTCGTTCTGGTTGCGGATTTCGCGAGAACTCCATTCGTCGGGCGATTGAGCCGTGGCGAGCGCACCCAGGTTGCGGGCGATGTCACGCGCCGACCAGAACAGGTCGCCGTTGACCGAGGCACTGTCGAGTTCGCGCTGCGACTTTTCCGACAGTTGCGGGCGCACCGAATTGATCGTGTCGGTCAGGGCCTCGATGCCGGCCTCCAGCCGTGCCGCGTGGTTGCGTCCCGCAATCGCGAGCGCCTCCTGGGTTTCAGGGCGCCAGGCAGTGGGCGTGGTTTCGGCGAAGTTGGTRGCGTTGCGCAGGTCGCGGGCAAAGGACGAAAGCTCGGACGCGATGGTATCGACATTGCGCCGGTAGGAATTGCCCTGGCTGAAGGCAACCATCACGGCCATGGAAGAAAGCGCGAAGATCAACAGACCCGACAGGTATCTGATCCGTATCGAGCCGATGAAGGAAGAGTGCTCCGGCATGCGCAACCCCAAACACATACGCACAATTTTACAGAGCCGGAATAGACACTATTAACATTAAGAGTTTCTGACGCCGCTAAACTGCCTGCTACGGCAGCTTCGGTCGATCCGCCACCGGATCAGCTATTGCGTTCGGCGACGAAACTTGCGGCCGCCTTGAGCATGATTGCGCGCTCACCGAAGGGTTCGAGCAGGTCGTGGGCTTGGGCGACCAGGCCTGTAAGCTGGGTGCGGGCCCACTCGGCGCCATGCAGTGAAACCAGCGTTGCCTTGCCAGCGGCAGCGTCCTTGCCTGTCGCCTTGCCCATTGTTTCGGCGTCGGCGGTGAGGTCGAGAAGGTCGTCGGCGAGCTGGAACGCAAGGCCGATCGCCGAGCCGAACTCGGCAAGCCGCTCGCGGTCGTCTGGGGAAGCGCCTGCGAGCATCGCCCCGGCCTCGCAGGCGAAGCGGATCAGCGCGCCGGTCTTCATCGCCTGCAGGCGGAKGATGCCGGCTTCGTCGGGCTTGTTGCGTTCGGCGTCGAGGTCGAGCGCCTGGCCGCCGACCATGCCGCCGGGTCCGGCCGCGCGTGCCAGCGCCAGCACCAGGGCTGCCCTGCGCTCCGGCGGCAGTGGGGTCGCCTCGTCGGCGATGATGTCGAAGGCGTGGGTCAAAAGCCCGTCACCGGCCAGGATCGCTGTCGCCTCGTCGAAGGCCTTGTGCACGGTGGGCTGGCCACGACGCAGGTCATCGTCGTCCATCGCCGGCAGGTCGTCATGGATCAGCGAATAGCAGTGCACGCATTCGAGGGCTGTGGCGACGCGAAGTGCCGCTTCGCTGTCGGCGTCGAACAATGCCGCGCTCTCCAGCACCAGAAATGGCCTGAGCCGCTTGCCGCCATTAAGCGCGCCATGGCGCATCGCTGCCATCAGATGCTCCGGACGGGCGATCTCGCCCGGCAGGATGCGTTCGCCGAGCAATTGCCTGAGCTCGGCCTCAACGGCATCCGCGCGCATGCGAAGGGCGGTTTCGAACATGATATCGCTGTCGATCGTCATGGCGGCGAGCGGTAGCCGACAGTCAGACGTTGCGCAAGAAGCCAAGCGCCTTTATGCCGAAAGGCTGACAGACAAGGGCGGACGGGTTGGCCGAACCGATCATAGAGCCGGAAACCGAAGGGCTGGAGATGGCAGCAGCACGGCGCGGGAGCTTCTCGCGTGGCGGCCTGCGCCGCTGGGTGCGGCTTGGTGCGCTGATTGCCGCGACCATGGCAGCGCTGCCGGTCGTGCTGACCATCCTGTACCTGCCGCCCTTTGTTCGTCCGATCTCGACGCTGATGATCAAGGACCTCGTCACCCTGCAGGGCTATGACCGGCAATGGGTGCCGCTCGAAGATATCGCACCCGTCATGGCGCACTCCGTCATCATGTCAGAAGACGGGCAGTTCTGCTTCCACAAGGGAGTCGACCTCGGCGAGTTGAGGGGCGTCATCAGTGACGCACTGGAAGGCGAGCCGACCCGCGGCGCCTCCACCATTCCGATGCAGACGGTGAAGAACCTCTATCTGTGGAATGGCCGTTCTTTCCTGCGCAAGGTGGTCGAGCTGCCGCTGGCGGTCTATTTCGATGCGCTGATGCCCAAGCGGCGGATCATGGAGATCTATCTCAACATCGCCGAATGGGGCCCCAACATCTATGGCATCGAGGCGGCCTCCCAACACTATTTCGGCAAGCCGGCGAGCCAGCTTTCGGGGCGCCAGGCAGCACTTCTCGCCGTCTCCTTGCCCAACCCGGCTGCGCGCAATCCGGCCAAGCCAGGGCCTGGGCTCAAGCGGCTCGCCTCGGTCATCGAACGGCGCGCCGGCAAGGCCGGTGCCTATGTGCAGTGCCTGGACTAGATTGACTCCCCTGCGACCGAAAAAAGAGTCGCTTCGGGCTGGTCAAGCTACCTCTCGCCGTGTATAGGCTCGCCAACTTTCTCAGTTTCCGGCCCTGAATGCGGCCCTTTCACGAGGGCGGACAGGGTCATTTGACCGATTGGTGGAGTATATCCATGGCTGTTCCTAAACGAAAAACCTCCCCGTCCAAGCGCGGTATGCGCCGCTCGGCCGACGCGCTCAAGGCCCCGACCTATGTCGAGGACAAGAATTCCGGCGAAATGCGCCGCCCGCACCACATCGACCTGAAGACCGGCATGTACCGCGGTCGCCAGGTTCTGACGCCGAAGGAAAGCTAAGCAGCTTTTCCAAGGGAAGCTATGTAGCTTCTCCTCAGCGAACGTATAGAGAAAGGACCGGCCTGCCGGTCCTTTCTTTTTTCGTGTCTGGGGGCACTTGGCCCCTGGACTTTTGATTCCGGGGCGGAGCGTCCATGGACGCGCCAGCGATGCTGCCATTCAGCGCATGGCGCCTTATCGAAAATCGATTCCGATCTTGGGATCGATGCGTTAGAAGATGCCGGCGCAACGCGGAGACCAATCCATGCTCGCGGGCATTCCCCTGCTGATCGTCCCCTTTATCCTGTTCAACATCGGCCTGGCAGGATTGTTCGGCAGCGGACCTGCGGGCGACGTGTGGGCGACTGAAATCCTGTCGCTCAACATGATGTCGGGCGGCGTCTTTGCGCTGACGCTTGGCGACCTGTTGATCGTCGTCGCCTTGCTGCTGCTGTTTGTCGAAATCGTGAAGTCGACGCGCACCAGCAACGCGTCCGTGGTCGATCATCTGTTGTCGACCTTCGTCTTCGTCGCTTTCCTGGTCGAATTCCTTTTGGTGCGCGGGGCCGCGCACTCGGTTTTCTTCACGCTGATGGTCGTGGCTTTGATCGACGTTCTGGCTGGCTTTTCGGTTTCGCTCCGTTCCGCCAGCCGCGACGTCATGTTCGACCGCGAGTAGCTTTGCGCATCCACCGGATGCGCAAAGGCTTAGACTTTCGCGACGAAACCGGCGGCTTCGATGCCGGCCATGGCAGCCAGCTCGTCATTGTCTGACGTATCGCCCGAAATGCCGACCGCGCCGAGCACGTCGCCATTCTTGTTGCGGATCAGCACGCCGCCCGGCACCGGCACGATCTTGCCGCCCGATACCGCCGAAAGCCCCTGGAAGAAATGCGGACGCTCGACGGCGGCAACGCCAAGCGCGCGCGAGCTCGAGCCGACGGCAAGTGCGCCATAGGCCTTGCCGGAGGCGACTTCGGCGCGGATGAAGGGCGAACCGTCCTGGCGCTGGAAAGCGAGCAGATGGCCGCCCGCGTCAAGCACCGCCACGCCGAGCGGCTTGAAGGTCTTTTCGGCACCCAGTGCAAGTGCGGTGGCGATGATAGTGTTGGCCTTGGCCAAAGTCAGTTCGCTCATGGTTGGTTCTCCTGTTGTCGCGCGCATAGCAAACACGCTTGGGATGCCGGGCAAAACCCTGCATCCGGTTGAAACTGCCTTACCTGAACGGGTGGGAGAGGGCGGAGGCTGAAAAGGCCGGCGTCGGCCCGGCCCTTCGCTTTGGCTCAGGGCGTTCGCACCCTTCGAAACGTCTACAGGACGTTTCGATCCGCCCAAAGGGCGGATCGGGTGCTTACCCCATAGAATCAATCTTCCGCTGCATCGCAGCGAGCTGTTCCTTGAGCTCCTTGAGCTCGTTTGGTTTCTCCGAAGCGTCGCTTTTGGCCGGCTCGGCGGGTGCAGGGCCCGCCCCGGGCATCGGGAAGGGAGTGAACATGCGCATCGCGTTCTGGAACATCTCCATGTTGCGGCGTGTCTGTTCCTCCAGCGCCTTGATCGGGGTTGCGCCCTTCATCATGTCCATCGGCGCCTTGCCGAAGGCCGACTTCATCTGCTCGCGGAAACGCTCATGCTCTTTGGAGAAGGCGAGCATCGACTGCTCGAGGAAGCTCGGCACGACCATCTGCATCTGATCGCCGTAATACGATATCAACTGTCTGAGGAACGGGATCGGCAGCATGTTCTGGCCGTCCTTGTTCTCCAGCTCGAAGATGATCTGGGTCAGCACCGGATGGGTGATGTCTTCGCCGGTCTTGGCATCTTGCACCGTAAATTCTTCGCCCTTCTTGACCATCTCGGCTAGGTCCTCGAGCGTGACGTAAGTACTCGTGCCGGTATTGTAGAGCCGACGGTTGGCGTATTTCTTGATTACGATCGGCGTATCTTTAGCACCCATCAGCATCCTCCCCCGGAAGACCGGAATGCCATGTAAGCAGCCGGTAACATTTCGCCAGTCAGGAGGATAAGCGCAAAGCAATCGCAAATCCAAGCGGTTTGTGCACTGCAAGAACGCAAGCTGGGGCGATGTCGGCAAAAAAATGCTGCGCAGCATTGCTGCACTGCGGCTGCAGCATCGGCCATCAGGCGATTTTCCGGTTTGACTCGGGTCCTGGAACGGGCAAGAAAAGTCATGAGCGCCAACGTCTTCGACGCGCAACAAACATTCGTCTCACGAAGTCTGGAGAGAAACATGTCCGCCTCGTCCTCCATCGTCGTCGCCAGCGCCGCCCGCACGCCGGTCGGCTCTTTCAATGGCGCCTTCGCCAACACGCCGGCACATGAACTGGGCGCTATCGCCGTCCGGGAGGTGCTGGCACGCGCCGGCGTCGATCCCAAGGAAGTCGATGAGGTCATCCTCGGCCAGATCCTCACAGCTGGTGCCGGACAAAACCCCGCCCGCCAGGCCGCGATGGCTGCCGGTGTTCCGCAGGAGGCGACCGCCTGGGGTCTCAACCAGCTTTGCGGCTCGGGCCTGCGCACCATCGCGATCGGCATGCAGCAGATCGCCATGGGCGACGCCAAGATCATCGTCGCCGGCGGCCAGGAATCGATGTCGATGGCCCCGCACTGCCAGCATCTGCGTGGCGGTGTGAAGATGGGCGACTTCAAGATGATCGACACGATGATCAAGGACGGCCTGAYCGACGCCTTTTACGGCTACCACATGGGCAACACCGCCGAAAACGTCGCCCGCCAGTGGCAGCTTACCCGCGACGAGCAGGACCAGTTCGCGGTTGCTTCGCAAAACAAGGCCGAAGCCGCGCAAAAGGCTGGCCGCTTCGCTGACGAAATCGTCTCCGTCACCATCAAGGGACGTAAGGGCGACACCATCGTCGACCAGGACGAATATATCCGCCATGGCGCAACGCTCGACTCGCTTGCCAAGCTGAAACCCGCCTTCGACAAGGAAGGCACTGTCACCGCCGGCAACGCTTCGGGCATCAATGACGGCGCTGCCGCTGTCGTTTTGATGACCGAAGCCGAAGCCGCGCGTCGCGGCCTCACCCCGCTCGTTCGCATCGTTTCGTGGGCAACAGCAGGCGTCGATCCGCAGATCATGGGCACCGGCCCGATCCCGGCTTCGCGCAAGGCGCTCGAAAAGGCCGGCTGGTCGGTCAACGACCTCGACCTCGTCGAGGCTAACGAGGCCTTTGCCGCGCAGGCCTGCGCGGTCAACAAGGACATGGGCTGGGATCCGGCGATCGTCAACGTCAATGGCGGGGCGATTGCCATCGGTCATCCGGTCGGCGCCTCTGGCGCGCGCGTCTTCAACACGCTGGTCTACGAGATGCGGCGCCGCAGTGCGAAAAAGGGTCTAGCGACCCTGTGCATCGGCGGCGGCATGGGCGTCGCGATGTGTGTCGAGGCGATGTAAATCGAAAAAAAAAAGGCGGCCAATGTGCCGCCCTTTTTGTCACTAAAAGCCTGTCGCAAGGGCAATCCATCAAGCAGCAGAAAAGGGGAAACGCATGAGCAAGGTTGCACTCGTCACCGGCGGATCACGCGGCATTGGTGCTGCGATTTCGATCGCGCTGAAGAACGCAGGCTATTCGGTCGCCGCCAACTATGCCGGCAATGACGAAGCGGCGCAGAAGTTCAAGGCCGAGACGGGCATTCCGGTCTACAAATGGTCGGTCGCCGACTACGACGCCTGYGMRGCCGGSATCAAACAGGTCGAGGCCGACCTCGGCCCGGTTGCGGTGCTGGTCAACAATGCCGGCATCACGCGCGACKCGATGTTCCACAAGMTGACGCGCGARCARTGGAAGGAGGTCATMGACACCAACCTGCACGGTGTCTTCAACATGACCCACCCGCTGTGGAGCGGCATGCGCGACCGCAAGTTCGGCCGCGTCGTCACCATCTCGTCGATCAACGGCCAGAAGGGCCAGGCCGGCCAAGTCAACTATTCGGCATCCAAGGCCGGCGACATCGGCTTCACCAAGGAGCTTGCTCAAGAGGGCGCGCGCGCGGGCATCACCGTCAATGTCATCTGCCCGGGCTATATCGGCACCGACATGGTCATGGCCGTGCCGGAAAAGGTGCGCGAGGCGATCATCGCCCAGATCCCCATCGGCCGCCTCGGTGAGCCGGAGGAGATCGCGCGCTGCGTGGTGTTTTTGGCATCCGAAGAGTCAGGCTTTATCACTGGTGCCACGCTGACCGCCAATGGCGGGCAGTATTTCGCCGGATAAGCTGCAAGCTGCTGGCCAAAGAAACGGCGCCGCAAGGCGCCGTTTTCGCGTCTGCCGTCGGCAATCTCAGGCTTTTTCAAACATGGTCTTGTGAACGATGCCGGCGAGTGCCGCACCGATGATCGGGGCCACCCAGAACAGCCACAGCTGCTGTAAGGCGACACCGCCGACAAACAGCGCCGGGCCGGTCGAGCGGGCCGGATTGACCGAGGTATTGGTCACCGGGATCGAGATCAGATGGATCAGCGTCAGGGCGAGGCCGATGGCCAGGGGCGCAAAACCTGCCGGCACGCGGCCATGGGTCGAGCCCAGGATGATCATCAGGAACAGGAAGGTAAGTACGATCTCGATGATCAGTGCTGAAGTCAGGGCGAACTTGCCCGGCGAAGCATCGCCGTAGCCATTGCTTGCGAAGCCGCCGATGCCGGCAAAGTCAGCCTTGCCGCTGACGATGAGGTAAAGTAGCGTCGATGCGAGGATCGCACCGACCAGCTGGGCGATGACATATGGCATCAGGTTCTTTGCTTCAAAGCGCCCGGCCACCATCAGGCCGACCGAGACCGCCGGGTTGAAGTGACCACCGGAAATGCCGCCCACCGCATAAGCCATGGTCAGGACCGTGAGGCCGAACGCCAAGGCAACCCCGGCAAAGCCGATGCCGAGTTCGGGAAATGCGGCTGCAAGCACGGCACTGCCGCAGCCGCCGAAGACGAGCCAGAATGTGCCGAGAAACTCGGCGAATAGACGTTTGGTCATGATATTCCCTCCAATATCGAGCGCGTGGTGCGCCGCATTTTCCGAGGGCCCCGCCTAGGCAACCCCCGCCGCGCAGACTCAACGTCAGGATGGAGGCATGGCTCGATCTCGCGCGCAATGGGTGTGGTTGCCTCAGGGGAATGCAATCACAGATATTTTGGCTGAGCTGCCGCTGTGCCGGGATGGCACGCAAAGGTTAATGCGCCGGCGGCGACGCAGTGCATAGCCCTGTGCATGGCCAGTGGATAATCGGTGGAGAACAGGGCTTGGGCACAACATCTAGCGGTGAACAAAGCAGGAAACTTATCCTATCAGTGATTCGTAGCCTGTTCGTTCCGCATTTGGTTCAAATCTTAACTAATTGTCCGCTGGAGCCACCCATCTGGTTAACCTGCCGATAGGAAACATCAACAAAATCATTATTTTGCACTGAGGCAGTCGAGGCGTTCCGCTGCCGGGCCGGCAAAGGTTAACAGCAGCGCGCTAACGCATGAAGCGGGCCACTTTAGAGAGTCTGCATGTGGTGCGCGTTGCCAGCTCGAAATCTACATGTTGGGGTGAACAAAACCTGAATCAGGCGGAGTCAGTGATTCGTCGCTGATTCGTTCTAGACTCGTTCCAACACTTAAATCTGGAACATTCCGCTTTCGCTTCGCCGCGCAAATCCCTATGTGTCCTGTCGTCGCGACAGGCGGCGCAACGCCGGTTTGGCCCGGCGCCGAGGGCGGTTCCTGAGAATGAATGTCCACTCCAAGCAGAACGACCCCCTGATCCTGTCAGGCCGCGATGTCACCGCGGTTCTGGGTCCGACCAATACCGGCAAGACCCATCTCGCCATCGAGCGCATGGTGGCGCACGAAAGTGGCATCATCGGCCTGCCGCTCAGACTGCTTGCGCGTGAGGTCTATGGCCGGGTTTGCGAAAAGGTCGGCGCCCACAAGGTGGCGCTGGTCACCGGCGAGGAGAAGATCCTGCCGGCGGGCGCGAAATATTCAGTCTGCACCGTCGAGGCGATGCCGCGCCAGACCGACGCCGCCTTTGTCGCCATCGACGAGGTTCAGCTTGCCGGCGATCTCGAGCGCGGCCATATCTTCACCGACCGCATCCTGCATTTGCGCGGCAAGCAAGAGACGCTGCTGCTCGGCGCTGCCACCATGCACGGCATCCTGCAGCGCCTGTTGAAGGGCGTTTCGGTGGTTACGCGACCGCGCCTGTCGTATCTCGCTTATGCCGGCTCAAAGAAGCTGACGCGTCTGCCGCGCCGTTCGGCCATCGTCGCTTTTTCGGCCGACGAGGTTTACGGCATCGCCGAGCTGATAAGGCGCCAGCAGGGCGGCGCTGCGGTGGTGCTCGGGGCGCTCAGCCCGCGCACCCGCAATGCCCAGGTCGAGCTCTACCAGTCGGGCGACGTCGACTATCTGATCGCCACAGATGCCATCGGCATGGGCCTCAATCTCGATGTCGACCATGTCGCCTTCGCCCAGAACCGCAAGTTCGACGGCTACCAGTATCGCCAGCTGACCGCAGCCGAGCTTGGCCAGATCGCCGGTCGCGCCGGCCGCCATCTGCGCGATGGTACCTTCGGCGTCACCGGCCAGGTCGACCCGTTCGACGAAGAACTGATCGAAAAGATCGAGGGGCACGATTTCGAGCCGGTGAAGGTGCTGCAGTGGCGTACCGCTTCCTTCGAGTTCTCCAGCCTCGATGCGCTCAAGCGCTCGCTCGACACGG
Organism: Aminobacter sp. P4_H6_2; assembly: GCF_056400805.1. Classification (NCBI taxonomy): domain Bacteria; kingdom Pseudomonadati; phylum Pseudomonadota; class Alphaproteobacteria; order Hyphomicrobiales; family Phyllobacteriaceae; genus Aminobacter; species Aminobacter sp. P4_H6_2. The sequence goes on along the minus strand of NZ_JBFUKO010000039.1, from coordinate 9,667 downwards.
TGGCGCCCGTCGAGGGCCTGACGCGTGCCCTGCCGGCGGTCGATGCCCAGGCGCTCGAACATCTTTCCCGCGACGAAAACATCCGCTCGCTTGCCACCAACCGCGAGCGCGTTGCCCTGTTGTGGGAAGCTTGCGCGCTGCCGGATTATCGCCGGATAGCTCCCGCCCAGCACGCCGACCTTATCGCGTCGATGTATGATGATCTCGCCCGGCGCGGTCACGTTGACGAGAATTACATGGCTGAGCAGGTGCGCCGCGCCGATTCCACCGAAGGCGACATTGACACGCTTTCACACCGGATCGCACAGATCAGAACTTGGACTTTTGTCTCAAATCGCCCTGGCTGGCTTGCCGATCAGGCACACTGGCAAGAAAAAACGCGCGACATCGAAGACAGATTGTCGGATGCGCTGCATGAGCGGTTGACGAAACGCTTTGTAGACCGCAGGACTTCCGTCCTCATGCGCCGCCTTAGAGAAAACACCATGCTTGAAGCCGAAATCAGCCCGTCCGGAACCGTCCTCGTCGAGGGCCACCATGTCGGTGAACTGCAAGGGTTCCGTTTCACCGCCGACCAGAGCGCGGGCGGAGAAGACGCCAAGGCAGTGCGAACGGCAGCCCAAAAGGCGCTCGCCACCGAATTCGATTCGCGCGCCGAGCGTTTTTCGGCGGCGCCCAATGGCGACATCGCGCTTGGCTCCGACGGCGTGCTGCGCTGGATCGGCGCGCCGATCGGCACGCTGGTCGAAGGCGAAGACGCGCTCAAGCCGCGTGTTATCCTGCTCGCCGACGAGCAGCTGACGGGCCCAGCCCGCGACAAGGTTGCCGCGCGCGCCGAACGCTTTGTCAATTTCCAGGTTGAGTCGCTGCTCAAGCCGCTCGTCGATCTCAAGGCCGCCGAACAGCTTTCCGGCATCGGTCGTGGCATCGCTTTCCAGCTGGTGGAGAATTTCGGCCTGATCAATCGCCGCGACATCACTGAGGAGGTGAAGTCGCTCGACCAGGAAGGTCGCGCGGCACTGCGCCGGCTCGGCGTGCGCTTCGGCGCCTATCATGTCTTCGTGCCGGCGCTGATCAAGCCTGCTCCGTCGGGCCTGGTCACGCTGCTGTGGGCGCTGAAGAATGACGGCAAGGACAAGCCGGGCTTTGGCGATGTCGTGCACGCGCTCGCCGCTGGCCGCACCTCGGTCGTTATCGATCCGACCTTCGACAAGACCTTCTACAAGCTCGCCGGCTTCCGCAATCTCGGTCGTCGCGCGGTGCGTGTCGACATTCTGGAGCGTCTTGCCGACCTCATCCGTCCCGCGCTTGCCTGGAAGCAAGGCACCGGCGCGCGTCCGGATGGCGCTTATGACGGCAGCTCTTTCATTGTCACGCCACAGATGATGTCGATCCTCGGCGCCACAGGCGACGACATGGAAGAGATCCTCAAGGGCCTTGGCTATCGCGCCGAGCCGAAGCCGGCCATCGAGGTCAAGGAAAAGCTCGAAACGATCGACACGGTTGCCCGCGAAGCCGTAGCTCGGGCACTTGCTGCAAAGGCGGCCGCAGCCGCTGCCAGCAGCGAAGAGGTCTCCGCCGAACCCTCCGTCGAGACGGCCGAAACCCCTGAGCAGGCTGCTGCCGACAACGCCGAACAGGCGTCCGAGATTGAACCGGCCGAGCAGGCACCAGAGGCGGTTGCCGAGCAGGTCGAGGCTATTGGCGAAGCTGCGGCTGAAGTCGCAGCGGTCGTCGAGGCCGAGCCTGAAACTGCGTCCGAGCCGGAAGTGGCAACGGTTGTCGCTGAAGCTCCCGCTGCCGAAGCAGCTCCGGTGGAAGCTGCAGCAGCAGAAGCTTCCGAGGCTGCGGAAGAGCCCAAGCCCATCTTGCTGTGGCGCCAGGGCCGCTTCGAACAGCGCCCGCGTCATCGTCAGGACAACCGTCCGCGCGGCGGCCAGCGCGAGCCGCGTGCCGCAGGCGCTCCCGCCGCTCGTCAGGGCGAAGCCAATCGCAGCCGCGAAGGTGGCGAAGGCGGTCGTGAAAACGGCCGTCCGCGCTTTGATCGCAAGCCCGGTGGCAAGCCGCAGGGCGAGGGCGGTCGTCCCGAAAACCGTGGCCGTGGCGAGCGTCCGCAGGGCGAAAAGCATGGCGGTGATCGCGGCGGCTTCAAGGGCAAGCCTGCCTTCCAGCCAAAGCCGCGCGAAGAGCGTCCGGTGCGCATCGATCCCGATTCGCCCTTCGCCAAGCTCGCCGCGCTGCGCGACCAGCTCAAGAAGTAAACGCCTTGGCCGGCGAGGGAAGACAGCGCATCGACAAGTGGCTGTTCTTCTCGCGCGCGGTCAAGTCGCGCTCGCTTGGCGCCAAGCTTGCCCAGTCAGGCGGGGTCAGGAGCAACGGCCAGAAGCTTGGCCAGGCCTCCGACATCATCAAGACAGGCGATGTCCTGACCATCACGCTCGACCGCCGCATCCTGATCTACAAGGTGCTGCTGCTGGGCGAGCGGCGCGGGCCGGCCGAAGAAGCGCGCAAGCTCTACGAGGATATATCGCCTGTTCCCACGCCCAAGGACCAGGCACCGCCCGACGCCAGGCCGCCACTGCGCGAGGCTGGAAGCGGCCGTCCGACAAAGAAGGAACGGCGCGCCACCGACCGTCTGCGCAATGAGTGACGCAATGGCTCCAGAGCTCCAGCGCTCAAGTTGAGAAATACGTTCCGCCAACTGCCTTCTGCGCGCAATGGCCGCCCTTGCAACGGGTCTTCAAAGGGGCTACCTCACCGACAAAGATACAAAAATACGGGAAGTCCCGGAGCCTGCCATGACCTATGTCGTCACCGACAACTGCATCAAATGCAAATACATGGATTGCATCGAGGTTTGTCCGGTCGACTGCTTCTATGAAGGCGAAAATATGCTCGTCATTCATCCCGACGAGTGCATCGACTGCGGCGTGTGCGAACCGGAATGCCCAGCCGACGCGATCAAGCCCGACACCGAGCCGAGCCTCGACAAATGGCTGCAGATCAACACCGAATATGCCGAAAAATGGCCCAACATCACGGCCAAGAAAGAGCCGCCTGCCGACGCCAAGGAGTTTGACGGCATCGAAGGCAAGTTCGAGAAGTACTTTTCGCCGGAGCCTGGCGAAGGCAACTGAGACCTTTGCCGGCCTAAAAGGCGGTAGATCGTTGGATTGAGCGCCACCGCCGACTCTTGACGCGGCAGATCTTCGCGTATCCACCAAAATCTTGATTCTTCCGACTTTTTGTGTTAGAGCTACGCCAACATGCCGATGACACAACGTCGATCTATGGCGCGAAGCCTTAATCACTGAAAGGTGACAACCCCAATTCGGACCAGAGTAATCTGGACCCGGAGGCCGCTGCTTTAGCGGTTTACCGGTCCAAGCTCTCCGGTTGGGGGTCGATTGTCGTGCGGCACAAGGTCACGTGAGTGACATCCTCGTTCAGCCGGCCTCGGCGGGCCGGTGTTACAAGAAGGAGTTCAGGGCGTATGGCAACTTCCATCCCGCAGAAGAAATCCGCAGCACGTCACGGTTTCAAAACCGGCGAGTATATCGTCTACCCGGCGCATGGCGTCGGCCAGATCGTTTCCATCGACGAGCAGGAAGTGGCGGGACACAAGCTCGAGCTTTTCGTGATCGATTTCCAGAAAGACAAGATGCGCCTCAAGGTGCCTGTCGCCAAGGCGACCACCATCGGCATGCGCAAGCTCTCCGAGACCGACTATGTCGAGCGTGCCTTGAAGGTCGTGCAGGGCCGCGCCCGCGTCAAGCGCACCATGTGGTCGCGCCGCGCGCAGGAATATGATGCGAAGATCAATTCCGGCGACCTGATCTCGATTGCTGAAGTTGTGCGCGACCTCTACCGCGCCGACAATCAGCCGGAGCAGTCCTATTCCGAGCGCCAGCTTTATGAAGCAGCGCTCGACCGCATGGCGCGCGAACTCGCAGCCGTCAACCGTCTGTCGGAAACCGAGGCTGTCCGTCTTATCGAGACCAACCTCAACAAGGGTCCGAAGCGCGGCGCCAAGGCCGACAACGAAGAAGCCGATGCAGAGCAGGAAGTCGCTGCCTGATTTGGCTATCCGCTGATATTACGAAAAACCCGGCCAATGGCCGGGTTTTTTGTTTGGAGACTGGCACGCTTGGGTCGTCACCGCAGTTGCCCCATGACGGCATGGCAACCGTGGCCAGGGTCCAGAACAAAGAAGACACGAGCCTCACCAATCCTTGGTCCTGGACGAGACGGTAGATCTATCTCTCCGCTTTGTGCGTGCAGGTGAAAGAGATGCGGCGACGGCCTACCCCTCGCCTCCTTCGCCATGTTGATGCGTGATGGTCGCGATGAAGCGCTTGGTGCGCTGATGGGTCGGGTTTCCGAAGACCTCGCTCGCCGGACCTTTTTCCACGACCATGCCCGCCTCGAGGAAAACCACCTCATGAGCGATCTTGGACGCCAGGCGCAGATCGTGCGTGGCAATCACCATGGTCGTGCCTTCCCGCGCGAGCTGGCCGAGCACATCGACCACCTCCTGGGCGAGTTCGGGGTCAAGCGCCGACGTCGGCTCGTCGCACAAAAGCACCTTCGGTTGCGGCGCCAGCGCACGTGCGATTGCCACGCGCTGCTGCTGGCCGCCTGACAGCGTCGCCGGCCACGCATCGACCTTGTGGGCCATGCCGACCTTTTCGAGCAGAGCCAGCGCGCGTTCCCGCGCCTTGGCTTCCGGCCATTTCAGTACGGTCACCAGGCCTTCCATGACGTTTTCGATCGCCGTGCGATGGGGGAACAGCTGGAAGTTCTGGAACACCATGCCGGTCTGGCGGCGAAGCTGCTGGATCGCCTTGGTCGAGACCTTGATATCAGGGCGGAACTCAAGCGTGTCGTCGCCGATGCGCACGGTACCCGATGTCGGGATCTCCAGCAGGTTGATGCAACGCAAAAGCGTGCTCTTGCCGCCGCCCGAAGGGCCGACAAGGGCAGTCACGCTGCCTTCTCTGATGTCGACCGAAACGTCCTTCAGGACCTCATTGTCACCGAAGCGTTTGACGATGTGGGACAGGCCAATCATGTCCGCGCCTCCAGGAAGCCACCATAGCGGTTGAGGCGCTTTTCAAGCCTGACCTGCAGCGACGACAGCACCGAGCTCATCGCCAGATAGAGTATGGCGGCCTCGACATACAGAATCAGCGGCTCATAGGTCGTGGCGACGATGCGCTGGGCTTCCTGAAACATTTCCGGCACAGTGATGGCGGCGGCAAGCGACGTGTCCTTGACCAGCGAGATGAAGGTGTTGGACAGCGGCGGTACCGCCACGCGTGCCGCTTGCGGCAGAATCGTCCGGCGCATCGCCTGCGACCAGGTCATGCCGATCGAATAGGCTGCTTCCCATTGCCCCTTGGCAACCGAGCTTATGGCGGCGCGGATGATTTCCGAGGAATAAGCGCCGACATTGAGAGTGAAGCCGATCAGGGCGGCCGGGAAGGCGTCGAGCACAATGCCGACGCTCGGAAGGCCGTAGAAGATTAAAAACAGCTGCACCAGAAGCGGCGTGCCGCGGATGATCCAGACGTAGAAGCGCACGATCGCCGACAGCCACCACGGGCCAAACAGGCGCGCAAGTGCTGCACCCAGCCCGACAGTCAGGCCGAATGCGAAGGAGAGAAGTGTCAGGGGTGCTGTGAAGACGAGTGCTGCCCACAACAGGGGTCCGAGCGACTCCAGCATCAATTGCAGCCAATGTGGCAAGATGAATGCTCCCTCCCCATAACAAACGAGCCCGGAAAATCGCAGATTTTCCGGGCAAGTTCATGGGAAAAATGAGAGGTGGAAAAATGAACGCCTTTCAGGCGGGTTGTCGCCGTCCGATCAGCGTCGGCTACTGCGAGACATCCGTGCCGAAATAGGCCTCGGAAATCTTCTTGTAGGTGCCGTCGGTCTTGATCTCGGCCAGCGCCTTGTTGATCGCCTCGACGAGCTCGGGCTCACCCTTGCGCACGATCACGCCGGAGAAATCGGCCTTGGCCTCTTCGGCGACGATCTTCACGTCAGCATCGGGCTTGTGCTTCTTGAAGTCGAAGAACGACAGGGAGTCATTGATGGTCGCGTCGGCACGGCCGTTGAGCACCAGCTGGATCGACTGGTCGAAGCCGTCGGTGCCGACCAGTGTAGCGCCATTGGCCTCGGCGATCTTGCCGAAATTGCTGGTCAGCGACTGGGCCGACTTCTTGCCCTTGAGATCGGCGAAACCCTTGATGTCCGCGTTCTTGCCGCTGACGATCAGCACAGCTTTCGAAGCGATGTAGGGCTCGGAGAAGTCGTACTTTGCCTTGCGGGCCTCGGTGATGCCGACCTGGTTGATCACAGCGTCGTAGCGCTTGGCGTCGATGCCGGCGATCAGGCCGTCCCACTTGCCTTCGAGGAACTCGGCCTTGACGCCGAGGCGCTTGGCGATCTCGCGGCCGATCTCGACGTCGAAGCCGACCAGCGTGCCCGAGGCGTCGTGATAGGTGAAGGGCGCATAGGTGCCTTCGGTGCCGATCTTGAACACGCCGGCGGCCTTGATCTCATTGAGGTTTTCACCGGCATGGCCAGCACCTACGGCGGCGATCTGGAGCGTTGCGGCAACGGCCAGCGATTTCAACCAGTTCATTTTACATGATCCCGAATTTGAGCCGGCCAAAGGCCGGGTGCGTTGTGATTGGATGCAATCTCGCAGAAGCGGGCGTTGAAGATAAGGAAATAAATTTCAAGTATATGGCAATCATAGAATTTGAATCTATCGGAAGGGCCCCGGCCTGAGCCCCGGGAACATTCGCCAGAATTCCGCGTTGATAGCCGTGCGGGGCAGCGCCGCTAAGCGCCGCCCGGCTGCTCACGAGACAAGGGGCGAAGCATGTATATGGACCGGGCGGGTTTGGCCGGCGAGCAGATGATGCTGAGGGCGGCATCGCGTGCACCTTATCTGGAGCGCGGGGAAGAACTCGAACTGGCGATCCGCTGGAAAGAACAGCACGACCAGGACGCACTCAACCGCATCACCACTGCCCATATGCGCCTGGTCATCGCCATGGCGGTCAAGTTCAGGCGTTATGGCCTCCCAATGGGCGACCTCATCCAGGAAGGGCATGTCGGCTTGTTGGAGGCGGCCGCGCGTTTCGATCCTCAGCGCGAAGTGCGCTTTTCGACCTATGCCACCTGGTGGATCCGGGCATCGATGCAGGACTATATCCTGCGCAACTGGTCGATCGTCAGGGGCGGCACCAGTTCGGCCCAAAAGTCCCTGTTCTTCAACCTGCGCCGCATGCGCGCCCGCCTTGCCCAGGGTGGCGGCCCGCTCGGCAATACGTCTGCCTATCAGGAAATCTCGGTAGCGCTTGGCGTATCGGAAGCCGATGTCGCGATGATGGACATGCGCCTGTCCGTGCCCGATAGCTCGCTCAACGCACCGCTCAACGATGACGGCGATTCCGGCGAGCGGATGGACTTGCTGGTGTCGGACGACCCCTTGCCCGACGAACTCGTCGGCGAAGCGATCGACATTGAGCGGCGTTCTGGCTGGCTGCATGACGCGCTTGGCGTTCTCAACGCCCGCGAGCTGCAGATCATCGAGGAGCGCCGGCTGACGGAAGAAGGTGCTACGCTCGAACAGCTCGGCACCTCGCTTGGCATCTCCAAGGAGCGGGTACGCCAGATCGAGACCCGCGCGATGGAGAAATTGAAATCGGCCCTGGTCCGGCAGAACTCGGCGTTCCTGCCGGCCTGAACCCGCTATCGATCGGTGACGATCTTGACCTTGTCGCCAGCCGACACCGTGGCGCCCGGCGCCATAGCATTCAGCACCCTGAACAGATCGAGCTTGCGGTCGACGCCGATCATGCTGGCGGCGAGCGACCCCATCGTCTGCCCCGGCTGGACGGTGACGACGCGGATGCGCAGCGGCTTAAGCGCTGCCTTTTCCGCAGCGGTCATCACGTGGAAGCTGGAGCTGACCGAACGGGCGACCGTTTCGAGCGTGGTGCTTGCGGTCGGCGCTGCCGTCAGCAGGCGGTAGACCTGCGCGCCGTTGCGGATCACCACGATGTCGAACTTCCAGCCCTCGGCGCTGGCGCGCGCGAATGCTGCTTCATTGCCGTTGATGTTTTCGGCGCGCACGCTTGCCGGGTCGAGCCCCGCCACCCAGCCGCTCTTGATATAGTCGGACAGTGACAGCTTGGCGTCGATGGTCACACCGTCGAAACGGATGGCGGTGTTATCGGGGCCTGTCGCGGTGACGGCGGCTGCGGTGTTATCGATTATGAACCCCTGCGGCACCGAAAACGAGATGCCGAGCTTCGGATGCAGGAAGGTCGTGCCCCGCACATAACCTTCATCAGGTGTGTCGCCAAACAACAGCCCATCTATTCCCGCCAGGAAAGAATCGCGGTCGCGGGTGCCGATGCCCGGCGCCCCGAACTGGCGGGCGTGGCGCTGGGCGAGGTCGATGCGCTGCGGCGCGTTGGGATGGCTTGCCAGGAAGTCGAGGCTGGCATCGGTGGCGCCGCTGACCGCGCGCAGGTCGGCGTAGGCGGCCATCGACTGCAGGAAGCGGCCGGCGGCAAATGGGTCGTAGCCGGCCTGGCCGCTCATCTTGATGCCGATGCCGTCGGCTTCCAGTTCCTGGTTGCGCGAGAACTGCGCGAGCCGCAGCTTGCCGCGGATCAGCGCTGCCTTGGCCGTCGGGCTTTCGCCGAGCACGTCGGTGACGACCTTGGTCGCCAGCACTTCCTCGGCTTCCTTCTGCTGGCGCTGGATGCCGTGATTGGCGGTGACGTGGCCCATCTCATGCGCGATGACCGCCGCCAGTTCGGCCGAATCATTGGCCAGTGCCAGTAGCCCGCGCGTTACGTAGAGATAGCCGCCGGGCAGGGCGAAGGCGTTGACGTTGGGCGAATTGAGGATGGTGATGCGGTAGGTCTGGTTCGGGTTGCTGGAAACCGTCGTCAGGGAGCCGACGACCTTGGCGACCATGCGCTCCAGCTTGGGATCGGAATACTCGCCGCCATAGGTCGCCAGGATGCGCGGATGCTGGGCCTTGGCGATCTCGGCGAGCTTGTCGTTGCGGGTGACGTTGTCGACCGTCACCGGATTGTTGGACGGCTGGAACCCGGATTCACGAATGTCGGAGGTGTTGAGCATCTGGCAACCGGAGACGAACGCCGACAGCGCCACAGCGATGGCTAGTCGCGTGTAGCGGGGCGTTTTCGTCTCGATCAGTCCGTCGCGGCAGATGGGCAGAGCTCGCGTCCTTTCAAATTCCTTCGGCGGCAGGCGAAGCAGATACCGGCCCGCGTCCCAGGACGTAGCCAGACTCAGCTTGCCAACACAATAAGGCCATTACCGCCAATATGGCGATTTGGCTGTAAATTATGTCCGCTTCCGGGCAACTCGGCGTGATCGTGTCATCGCCGTTCACTGCCGATATAGTGTCGGAACGCCTCAGGTCCAGAATTGGTAAAGAAATCTGCAGTCTTTCCTGTTGCGGAAACCGTCCCGGACTCGACGAAAACCATGTTTTCGGCGAGTTTTCGCGCATCTTCGGGCTGGTGTGTCACGAAAAGCACGGTCATGCTGCGTTCTGATTGGACGCTTGCCACAAGGTCGAGCATGTCGTCACGCAACGCTGGTC
>NZ_JBFUKO010000038.1:0-19960 GCF_056400805.1 Aminobacter sp. P4_H6_2 | reverse complement strand
GGCCCATATGGGCGTTGGCGAGCGTCCAGTTCAGGCGCGGCAACGCTGCCGCGACCGATKGCCCTTCATAATACTGGGCCGGTGCCAACGCCTTCAGCGATGCCTGAAAGCTATCGCCCGTGCGGCCCGGTATGAACATGATGTGGGCATTGGCGAAGAAGCCGTCAGGCGCCTTTTTCGCCATGTCCAGGATCGCGGACGCCCCTTCGGCGTCCGCTATGAGAAGGTGGCTCTTTCCGGCCTGCGGGGACAATATTCCGTAGACCGGGCGACTGAGGATCGTCTTCACCGGTGCACTGTCCAAGGTCTCAGCCCTTTGCCGTCCGCTTCAGCTTCTTGGGATCGTCGAACGGCAGCGACTGGGCGGTTGCCTTGACCGTGCCGCTGGCGTTGCGGATCTCAAGCGGCGTGCCGACGATGGCGCAGTCGACGTCGAGACGGGCAATGCCCATCGATTTCTTGACCAGCGGCGAATACATCGCACAGGTCACGACACCGACCTTCTTGCCATCGCGATAGATCTCGGCACCTTCGTCAGCTGCCTTGTCGCTGTCGAGAAGCACGCCGAAGATCTTGAAGCGCTCCTTGCCCTTGAGGCGATAGTGCTCTTCGGCACCGCGGAAGCCGGTCTTGCCCGGGCTGACGGTGAAGTCGAGACCGAGCTCCCACAGCGTATCGCCAGGACCCTCGTTCGCGAACGGATACTTCTGCGAATTGTCGTACGGGTAAAACAGAAGGTAGCTCTCGACGCGCAGCATGTCGAGTGTGGTGAAGCGCGTCGGGATGATGCCCATCTCCTTGCCTTCGGCAACGATGGTGTCCCAGATCGTGCCCGCGTCCTGGCCGCGGCAGAAGATCTCGTAGCCGCGCTCGCCGGTGTAGCCGGTGCGCGAGATCATCACCGGCAGGCCAAACAGCTGGGTCTGCATGTGGTGGAAGTAGTTGAGGTCGCGGATGCCGGGCACGTGCTTGGCGAGGTAGTCGACGGCAAGCGGGCCCTGCAGCGACAGATCGTGCAGATTGTCGTCGAAGCGCACCGAGACGTCGCGGCCGATCGAGGCGCGCGTCAGTTCCTCATGACCCGAACCCGCGCCGTGCACGACCATCCACGAATTGGGGCCCATGCGGTAGATGACGCAGTCGTCGGTGAATTTGCCGGCATCGTTGAGCATGCAGGCATAGACCGACTTGCCGGGATAGATCTTCTCGGGGTTGCGGGTGGTGCACAGGTCGATCAGGTGCGAGGCGTGCGCGCCGGTGATGTGGACCTTCTTGAGGCCCGAAACATCCATCAGTCCKGCCTTGGTGCGGATCGCGATATATTCCTCGTCCGCGTCCTTGTCGTAGCTCCAGGCTGTGCCCATGCCGCTCCAGTCTTCCAGTTTGGAACCCAGGGCACGGTGGCGATCGCCCAACGCCGAAAAACGCCATGAAGCTGTCATTTTTGGTACTCCTCCATATTGTTCCCCGCCCTTGGCCTTGCCGTAAGGCGGATATTGTTGGGAACATTTGAACCCAAAATTGCCGCTAGGGCAATATCCAAGTGCAAGAAATTTTACTGATAGGCAACATTTTGCCTTTCATCGATACGTCGGGTGTGGGTGAGCCGTGCCGCCCAAAGATGGCTCGACGTTTGGCAGAAAAAAGGCCTGACACATGGTGCCAGGCCTTGAAGGGCGCTCCGGGCCTGGGGGACAGGAGGGTGGATAGGAGCGCCGTGGGAGAAAGCTTCCGGCCTAGAACAGGCCTTCGATCTGGCCCTGTTCGTTGAGGAAGATCTTTTCCGACGAGGGTGCCCTKGGCAGGCCGGGCATGGTCATGATCTCACCGCAGATGGCGACGATGAAGCCGGCGCCGGCCGAAAGCCTGACCTCGCGCACCGACACGACATGGCCGGTGGGSGCGCCGCGCAAATTGGGATCGGTCGAGAACGAATATTGCGTCTTGGCCATGCACACCGGCAGATGGCCGTAGCCGGCGGCTTCCCAGGCATGCAGCTGGTCGCGTACCGACTTGTCGGCGATCGCCTCCGAGCCGCGATAGATGCGCTTGACGATGGTGTCGATCTTGTCGAACAGCTTCATGTCGTCGGGGTAGAGCGGGGCGAACTGCGAGGCACCTGATTCAGCGAGCTTGACCACCTTGTGGGCGAGCTCCTCGATGCCGGCCGAACCCTTGGCCCAGTGCATGCACACGATCGCCTCTTCGCCCATCGAAGCGACATAGGCCTTCATCGCCTGGATTTCGGCGTCGGTGTCGGAATAGAAGTGGTTGATCGCCACCACCGCCGGCACGCCGAACTGCTTCACATTCTCGATGTGGCGGCCAAGATTGGCGCAGCCCTTCTTCACCGCCTCGACGTTCTCCTTGCCCAAATCTTCCTTCTTGACGCCGCCATTCATCTTCATCGCGCGCACGGTGGCAACGATGACCGCAGCGGCGGGCTTCAAACCGGCCTTGCGGCACTTGATGTCAAAGAACTTTTCGGCACCCAGGTCAGCGCCGAAGCCGGCTTCGGTGACGACATAGTCGGCGAGCTTGAGCGCGGTCGTGGTGGCGACCACCGAGTTGCAGCCATGCGCAATGTTGGCGAACGGGCCGCCATGGACAAAGGCCGGGTTGTTTTCCAGCGTCTGCACCAGATTGGGCTGCACCGCATCCTTGAGCAGCACCGCCATCGCGCCGTCGGCCTTGAGGTCGCGGGCATAAACGGCCGTCTTGTCGCGGCGATAGGCAACGATGATGTCGCCGAGGCGCTTTTCGAGGTCCTTCAAATCGGTYGCCAGGCACAGGATCGCCATGACTTCGGACGCCACCGTGATGTCGAAGCCKGCYTCGCGYGGAAAACCGTTGGCGACRCCGCCAAGCGAGCAGTTGATCTCGCGCAAGGCGCGATCGTTCATGTCCATCACCCGGCGCCAGACGACRCGGCGGGTGTCGATGCCCARCTCGTTGCCCCAGTAGATGTGGTTGTCGATCAGCGCCGACAACAGGTTATGCGCGGTGGTGATGGCGTGGAAGTCGCCGGTGAAGTGGAGGTTCATGTCCTCCATCGGCACGACCTGGGCATAACCGCCGCCGGCCGCACCGCCCTTGACGCCGAARTTGGGTCCAAGCGAGGCTTCGCGGATACACACGATSGCCTTTTTGCCGATGCGGTTCAAACCGTCGCCGAGGCCGACGGTCGTCGTGGTCTTGCCTTCGCCGGCCGGTGTCGGGTTGATCGCGGTGACCARGATCAGCTTGCCGTCTTTTTTCTTGCGCGCCTCGGCGATGAACTCAGCCGAGATCTTCGCCTTGTCGTGGCCGTAAGGCAGCAAATGCTCGGTCGGAATGCCGATCTTGGCACCGATCTCCTGGATCGGCTTCTTCTTCGCCCCACGCGCTATCTCGATGTCGGTCTTGAATTCGGCCATGACGGCTCCTCCGGAATAATTACCTGGATGACGCCACGGCCACCCTGTCGCGGCCATACAAGCGCGACATCGCTGTTGCTTGCCGTCTCAAAACAGCCGCCCAATGCACGGATTGCGACAGGGCCCGCGGTCGGCGAGGCATGCGCGCCCAGACGGGCGCACGGCACCTTATCGGTCGAGCACCGCGCGGATCTCGACGATCTGCGAACGCGCCCGCAGCAGGTTGAAGCCCATCGTCGCCAGATGCGAAGGGAAAAGCGAGCTCGACTCGTTGCCGTTGGAGATGATCCAGGGCTGCATGTTGAGGGCGTCGCGCATCTGGGTCTGCATGGTGTCCCACAAAGTGGTCAGGTTGCGCTCGCGGATCACGGCCGAGAAGTCCTCGCGGGTCGCGCTCAGCATGCCGTAATAGGCATAGAGCTGGCCGTAAGCGAACCAGAAGCGGTCATCGGCGCGCGGATCGAACCAGCCGGCGTCGGAAGCCTCGATCTGGCTGCGCAGGATGTCGGAAGTCGAGCCCATGTCGCCGGCAATGCGGTCGAGGAACTGGAGCAGGTTGTCGGCGCGGGCGTCGAACGTCGCCTGGCACTTTTCGAGGCTGGCATTGAAGGCGTTCAGCTTCTGGATAGCCTCGCGGTAGACGCTGGGCGTCGGTCGCGTCGGGCCGCGCAGGCCGATGTACCAGGCGTCTTCGTCCCAGGCCAGCGCGGTACGCGCGTCCTGCAGGTTCTGATCGATGCGTGAGGTGCCGCGGGCGCGGCCCAGTGCATCGACAAGCTCGGTGGTGGTGCGGCGCAGCACCTGGTTGATGCCAAGCTGGAACGCGGCCTTATTGTCCATGAAGGGCGTATTGCGCCACGGCATGCCGAAGAAGCCCATCTTCGACGCCAGCATCGAGGAAATCCAGGCATTGCGGTTGACGTTGAAGTCGACCAGATCGGCTGAGACGGCAGCGATTTCGGAACGCTTGCAGACTTGTGGCGCGGGTGCCGCTGTGGTGCCTGTCGCAGCCGTCGGAGCGGCGATCGGTTCACCAGCCAGCGCGTTTGCCGCCTGGGCGGTTTTCGAACTCGCGACCACGCGGGCCGGGTAGTCGGGATCGAAGTCTTTCCAGACCTGCGTGACGTAGAAGAAATAGGCGTAGAGGCCGACGATGCTGGCAATGATCAGGCCGACAATGGCTCTCAGCACCCAGCTGCGCTGCAGATACCAGCGGCCGAGCCACATCAACGGCCACAAGATGATGCCGATGACGAAGCCAATGCCACGCCCGATCAACTGGAATATCCGGGTGAAGAAATTCACGATCGGATCAAGCATGGATGAATCCCCTCAGTCGGTCAGGCCATAGAGCTGTGCGCGGAACGCCGCCTTGTCATTCAGATATGAGTTTTTCAGCGTGTCCACAACATTGGATCGCCAGGTCTCGTTGAGCTCTTCGTAGTCTTTATAGAAACCTTGCTTGTTGAAGACGTAGCGCGACACAAAATCCGATGGCACGAATTCCGAGATCAGACGGTTGGTCAGCCAGGCATCGGGATGGTCTGTCTTGGCGCGTACCACCAGGAAACGATGCAACGGGGCGACGTCTTCGAGCCTCAGCTGGCCGAGTTGGGCGATCTCGCGCTTGGCGCTGTTGAGGAAGGGGAAAATGCCGTCGCGGTTGATCGCATCGGCATGTCCATGAATCCATGTCTGCAGCCAGACCTTGTCGACCTCACCGATGTTGCGATTGGGCTCGGCTTGCTGGATCAGCGCGCGCACCGCCATCTCGGCGCGGTGTTCGAGATAGCCGGAGCTTTCGACCCATGAGGCGCGCGGCAGGTCGAGCCGGCCGGTCGATGCGAGGAACTTGAACACCTTGTCGGCGTCCTTGATCGAGAGATAGCTCACCTGCCATGGCCGCGAGCGGCGGAAGCCGGGGGCCGCCGGATCGGAGATAACGGTCGTCACATCGGGGTCGACAAAGACGTAGACGCCGCCGAAATGGCTGGTCCAGAAGGCGTTGTGACGGAAGATCACCTGGTCCGGCACGAGCGCGTTCTCGCGGATGTCGCCGCAGACTTTCGCCAGCTCGACCATGCGCTGAAGCATGGCGTCATCGCGCCAGGCATCTGGCTCCTGCCTCAGTCTGTCGACCAGCTTGCCGAGTTCGGCTGCCTTGCCGAGCACGTCTTCGGCCGAGAGCACGCGGAATTCGACCTGGCTGATCGACAACAGGTCCTCGATGTCTTCGACCTTGGAGACCGAATCCTCGATCTCGCCGTAGATCACATCCTTGATCGTCAGCGCATCGATGGCGCGCTGGTTCTTGGTCATGAACTCGTAGAGCAGCTGCGAGGTGTTGGAAAACGCCGTGTGCACGACAGGCAGGTCGATCTGCGACGGCGTCAGGATGATGAAGCGGCGGTTGACCTCGTTGGGGTCGAGATACTGGTAATCGTCGAGTTCCTCGGCGATCTTGGGCGAAAAGCCGGTGCGGTCGATCTGGAAGCTCTTCAGCTTCGTCGGCTCCAACCCGAACGCCTTCAGCGCCTTGTTGTAACGGTCGACCAGGTGCGGCTCGTCGATCGGCAAAAGCCGGCCGTAGATCAGTTCGTTGTCGCGGAGGAGATCCATCTATGCCTTCTCCCCGTTCACGGGGAGAAGGTGCCCGAAGGGCGGATGAGGGGCAGCTAAAACGTTCACGAATTTCCACCTGCGTTGGACGTGGCGGGAAGGAATTTGATCTCGTGCGATGTCACCTTGTGATCCAGCCTTCCGTCAAGCGCAGCAACAATCGTTTCCAAAACAGGGCGTCGATCCCGCAAAACGTCTGCATGCCAGATCCGAAGTACCGACCAGCCATTTCGGTTCATAGTCTCGTCGCGAAAGCGATCGGTGATGCTGCCGGCATGCTGGCTCCCGTCCACTTCGACAACCAGATTGGCTTCGCGGCAGGCGAAATCAGCAAAGAACGGGCCGATCGGCAATTGCCGGACAAACTTATGGCCATTCAGTCGTCGCCCACGCAGTTCGTGCCATAGCATTTCCTCGGCGTCGTTCTCCGTCTTGCGAAGTTGTCTTGCCCTTGTGACCTTGTTTTCATTGCCGCCACGCATAGCGCTGCCCCTCATCCGCCCTTYGGGCACCTTCTCCCCGTRAACGGGGAGAAGGAAGGCCTTACGCATTCCACAACCCCTTCGCCTTCAGCTCTTCCATCTCCTTCGCCGCACGCTCCCTGAGCCTTGCATCTCGGAGCAGCTTTGACACCGCCGCGTCGTCCGACTTGTCGGCGTAGCGGAACTCAGAGTCGGCGTAGCGGTTGATCTCCTGCATGACCATGTCCATCGAGAACGGCCCGCGCAGCTCCTCGATCATCGCTTTTTTCTCTTCATAACCCTTGTGCATGAAGGCTTCGGGCTTTTCGAACCACTCGTCGGGCAGTTCGATGTCCATGGCGCGCATCTTGATCGCGTCGGTGACGTTCTTGATGGCGCGGCCGGTGAAGCGCGGCTCGGCCTCCTTGATCATGTGCAGGTAGGTGCCGACATCGGCCAGCGTCTTCGGCGCGCCATTGTCCTTCATGAAGCGCTCGAAGACCTTTTCCAGCCCGTCTTCCTGTGGCTTTGCATGCTCTTCATAGGCTTCGGTCACGGCGCGCTGGATTTCCTGCGCGGCGTAGAGCTGGTGCTCGCCGAGCGGTATCTTATGGTTCTTGCCGGCGAGCAGAACGAAGATGTCGATATAGTCGTCGCGGGTCTGCGGCCCGTCGACAAGCCAGCGCGCGCCGGCGCGTTGCCTGAGCGCGTCGTCGACGTTTTCGGGATAGTTGGAGAACATTCCGAATGAACAATTGCCGCGCACCACGGTGCCGGCACCGGCGAATGCGTCCATCAGAACGCCTGTTATTTCCTGCTGGCCGGCGGAGGCCCGGTCGTCGGAGCGCTTGGCTGCCACCTGGTCGATATCATCGATGGTGCCGAAGCCGATGGCGCGAGGGTTGAGCACGTTGTTGATGAACTGGCGGCAGTTCTGCCCCGATTTGCCCTGGTAGGAGGAGATCTGGTCGACGCCGAAATTCTCGTAGGCGAAGGGATAGCCTGCGACCTGGCAATAGTTGTTGACGAGGCCCGCGATCATCTGGATCAGCGTGGTCTTGCCGGTGCCGGGTGCGCCATCGCCGATGAAGGTGAACAGGAAGCCGCCAAGCTCGACGAAGGGGTTCATCTCGCGGTCGAAATCATAGGCCATCAGCATCTTGGCGAGCCTGACCGACTGGAACTTGGCGATGTGGTTGCCGACGACCTCTTCCGGCTTCTTGAAGGTCATCACCAGCGGCTTCGACTTCTTGCCGGGCGCCACGTCGAAGCCGTCGAGGGTGAAGTCGTCGGCGTCGATGCGGATATGGGCGTTTTCGAAGGCACCGAGCCCGTCGAAGCGGCTCTTGCGCTGGAGCAGTCCCCCGATCGCGACACGGGCGAAGGCGCGGCCGCGGGTCAAAAGGTCGGCGTCGTCCTTGGCGCCCGAAAGCGACCGGTCGAGACCCGAGACGATCGACTTCACCGCGTCCTGCGGCGTGTCGAACAGGAAGTCGGGTTCGGTGACGTCGTTGGGTGCTTCGCCGTCGCTGTCGATCAGCTGGGCGAGATAGGAGGAAAGCGTGAAGGCCGCGACATAGGCCGACGCCGACAGCAGCTTCTTGAAGTGGCTGGCCTCGTCGCCTTCGAGCGGGGCGCGCGCGTTCTTCGCCTGCAGCGCTTCGAGATCGGTCGAGCGCGAAAAGATGTCGGAAACGGCAAGCGCCACAGCGATGCCACGGCGGGCGCGGAACAGCAGCGTGTGCTGAGGGATCGACATCAGCTGGTCGTCGGGGCGAATCGCGCCGACGGTCTTTTGCAGCTCGACCTCGCGCGTCTTGCGGATCGAGCCTGTCGACACGGTGGAAACGAAGCGGCGGTTGGTGCCGGCAAGGGCCGTGCCCGACTGGCCGGAGGAATCCTCCAGCACGACGATGCGGGTGATGAAGCTCTGCGCGGTCGCGCGGTGCTTTTCGATGTCGGCTTCGGAAATCGTCGTCAGGCCGGTGTCCATTGAACCCTCGTTTTTTCGGGGGAGAGCTGGCGCTGCCCCTCATCCCCTGCCGGACCTTCTCCCCGCAAGGACGGGGCGAAGGAGGCTGGCCGCAACGACGACGCCTCCCTCTTCCCGTTCACGGGGAGAGGGTAAGGGTGAGGGGCTGAGCCAACCTCAAAAAGTGATGCGCTACACATCGCTGATCACCTGTCCCTTGGACAGGATATGGACCTTGTAGCCCGCGAAAATCTTGTCGGCTTCGCCCGCCGCGTAGAGCGCCTGGTAGGCCTCATGCGGGATCAGCGCGTGTTTTTCGTAGCTCGACACGCCCTGGCGCGCGGCTTCGAGATCGTCGGTGTTGATGAAAAATTCCTCGCTCGCCGGTTCGCTCGACCACAGGCCCTGGCGTCCCGGCTTTTCGGCCTTCGAATAGACCTCCTGGATGGTCCAGGTCAAAAGCCAGGCGTTGTCCGCCTTGCGCACCTTGGACAGCACCTCGCTGACGGTCGAATTGTGCTCGGTGATGCCGGCCGAATAGAACGGCCCGAGCACCATGCGCCGGAGCTGCTTAGGGTGCAGTTCGGGAAAATCCTTGTCGAGATTGGTCGCAACGGTCAGCGGGGAGAGCGAATAGGCCGAGTTCTTTTCGGTGAAATCGTCGAAGCGATGCGCGAGGTCGGGATTGAGCAACCCTTCGACAGGAAGCGGAATGTCGATCTTTTCGTTGAGTTTTCCGGTTTGGGCGTCGACAAGCTGGTCGACCATCGCCTGGGAGGAATCCTCCACCGTCGCCATGTAGATCAGTGGCAGGTTGGCGCTGCCGTCGAAGCTGCCCCAGTGAACGAGGTAATAAGGCCGCATCGACTTCGGGTTGACCGACACCTTGGCTGTCTGCGCCAGGATGAAGGGACTGAAGGTCACGCCATCCTTGACGTCTTCGAGGTAGAGCCGCTCGGCCATCGAGCGCTGCAGGGCCTCGGGGAATTCCTTGTGGCGCAGGATGAAGTCGGCCATCTCCTCGCGCAACTCGCCTGGAGGCGGAATGCTTGCGAGGCGCTGGGCGGCGGTGCGGCGGTCGTTTTCGAGCTCCAGCACGTTCTGGAACACCGGAAAGCCGCTTTCGGCGCGGGAAATCTTGAAGGTCTCCATGAAACCGAGCCGGTTGCGCCAGCAGGCGAAGGACCGTTCCAGCCGCGCAATGTATTCGGCCGCGACCTTGGCAACGATGCCGTGCCGGTAAAGCGGCGAGCGGTCGTCGCGCATGAAGATTTCGAGCCCGYTCAGCGCCGCCGCAATCGCGTCGAAATAGCGGACGGCTGGGTCGTCGGTGGGGGTCATGCTGCCGTGCCTGCTGTGCTTGCGTTCCGTCCCACCCCCCTCTGTCCTGCCGGACATCTCCCCCGCAAGGGGGGAGATTGGCCTTCAGTACGGCCCCGGCCAATCCTGGACGTTCGAGAATGGGCGAGGCGGAGGTTGCTGCTGATCTCCTCCCTTGCGGGGGAGATGTCCGGCAGGACAGAGGGGGGTGTCATAGAGCGCGAAGCTTTGTCTATGTTGCCGCCTCAGCTCTGCACATAATCCGAAGCGTTGTGCTTCTTCAGCACGTCGTCGAAGCGGCGGGCGAAGGCGTCGTCGGCGAGTTTCTTGCGGCGCTGGATGTCGGCGGTCGCAACCATGTTTTTCTCGTGCAGTTGGAGCAGGTCGCCAATGTGCTTCTGGGCTGCGGCGCCAATGCCGGCCATGGTTTCTTCGGCGGTGTTGTCGACCTTCGAGCCCAGCGTGTTGATCTTGTGGGCAACGTCCTGCTGCGCCGCCGTCTTCAGCGAATCCTCGAGCGCCTTGTAGAGCACGATGCGCTGCTCGGTATCGATGGTCAGCTTGTTGATCAGCGTGTTTTGCGCCGCGATCTGGTTGTTCAGCGAATCGACGAAGGTCTGGAACATCGAGGTGTAGCGTTCGAGCGTCTGGCTCTCGGCCAGAAGCTCCTGCTCCTTGGCCTGCTTCTCATTATATTCGGTGGCGAGCTTGGAGCGCTCCGATTCAAGATTCGTACGCTCCTTCTGGCTGGTCGAAGCGGCGATCTTGTTTTCGATGTCGAGCAGAAGCGGGTTCAGCTCCTCGATCCGCTTTTGCGTTGCTTCGAGATTGTTCATCGTCGTCTTGCGGCGCTCAATGACCTGGGAAAGGCTGGTCTCCGAAGTCTTGTAGCGCTCGTCGAGCACCTGCTTCTGTGCCTTGAGGATGCCGACGATGGTGTCGGACTTGACCAGAAGCTCCTGCAGGTTGCCGGCCAGCGACATGTTGCGCACGCGGTCGGTGCGCATGCGCTGCTTGCTGGCGGCCGAGAATATGCCGATGAAGGTTTCCCATCCGGTGAAGCTCTTCATGCTCTCGAATTCGGAGCCGAACACATTGGTTGCGTCCTCAAGCCCGATGATCAGGTCGGCGATGTTGCCTTCCATCACCTGCTGCTGCTTGAGCACGTCCTGGATGCGCGCATTTTCGATGTCGAAGTCGGCCGCACCGATCTTGGCGTCTGTCGTGGCGATCTTGTCGAGCACGGTTCCCGATTGCTCGATCTTGGAGCGCATGTCCTGCACGACCTGCTGGGTCTTGGCGATTTCGGCATCGAAATTCTGTAGCGTAGCCATACGTTCCTCCGGTGTCGAATGCGCTGTAGTGGGGGCGAATATATGTGCCGCATCTTTCGATTGAAAGACGCAAGCGCCCCGCAAAAAGCATTTAAGACGAAGCTACTTAGCCCCGCGACACAAATCCGATGAAGTCGTCGGGCTGGGCGCGGCCCATCTCTTCTTCCCAATGGCGCCGGCACAGCGAGACGTAGACGTCCTTGCCGATCGCCACCTGTTCGCCCTGGCGGGCGACCTTGCCGTCTTCGCCGAGCCGCACCACCATCGTTGCCTTGCGGCCGCAGCGGCAGATGCTGCGCACTTCGCGCAGCTCGTCGGCGATGGCCAAAAGCGCGCGCGAACCGGTAAACAGATTGCCCTGAAAATCGGTGCGCAACCCGTAGCACATCACCGGGATGTTCAGACGGTCGGTGACCCGCGCCAACTGCCAGACCTGTTCTTCTTCCAGGAACTGCGCCTCGTCGATGAAGACGCAGTGAACGGTCGTATGCTCATGGTGTTCGGCGATGCGGGCGAAGAGATCGTCGCCGCCACGGAACATCTCGGCCTCGGCTTCAAGTCCGATGCGGGATGAGATGTAACCCTTGTCGCCCTTGCGATAATGACCGGCGATGAACAGCATCGTGGTCATGCCGCGCTCGCGGTAGTTGTAGGATGCCTGCAAAAGCATCGTCGTCTTSCCGGCGTTCATCGTGGCGTAGTGGAAATAGAGCTTGGCCATGTCGCTCTTCTATTCCGAAGCTGCCGGCGCTGGGGAGGTGCCTGCGTCGCCATCCACCGCAAAAAACTGGTGCGATGTCGCTGATGGATCAGCCTGCGGCGTCTGTCGTTGGGTCATGTCACTTGAATCCAAAGGAAAATGGTGTTTGGCTCGCGACAAAGACGAACAACAACACTAACGCGTTGCCATCAAATACCGAATGGGAGAAATCTATATGTCGCGCATGAAATCACTCGCCGTCGCCATCGGCGCGTCGACGTTCCTTTCGACCGGCGCTGCCTTCGCTGCCGATGCGGAAAGCTGCAAGGTGGTACGGCTCTCCGACGTCGGCTGGACCGACATCCAGGCAACCACCGGCGTCGCTTCGGTGCTGCTCACGGCACTCGGCTACGAGCCGCAAGTCATCCAGCTGTCGGTTCCAGTCACCTATGCCTCGCTGAAGAACAAGGATCTTGACGTCTTCCTCGGCAACTGGATGCCGTCGATGACCAACGACATCAAGGACTACACCGCCGACGGCTCGGTCGAGACCATCGGCGAAAATCTCTCCGGCGCCGGCTACGGCATCGTCGTGCCGACCTATGTCGCGGAAGCCGGCGTCAAGACGCTGACGGATCTCGGCAAGTTCAAGGAAAAGTTCGACGGCAAGATCTACGGCATCGAAGCCGGCAATGACGGCAACCGGATCATCCTTGATATGATCAAGAACCCGGCCGACAATCTCGAAGGTTTCGAACTGGTCGAATCGTCCGAGGCCGGCATGCTGACCCAGGCCGAGCAAGCGATGAAGTCCAATGAATGGATCGCCTTCCTTGGCTGGACGCCGCATCCTGTGATGGGCGATATGAAGATCACCTATCTCGACGGCATGGGCGACTCGGGCTTTGGTGCCGCTACCGTCAGCACCAATGTGCGCAAGGGCTACGTCGCCGAATGTCCGAACGTCGGCAAGTTCCTCGGCAACCTCAAGTTCAACCTGGCGATGGAAGGCACCATGATGGACGCCATCCTCAAGGGTGGTAACGCCAACGACGTCGCAACGACATGGCTCAAGGCCAATGCCGATGCGGTGACACCCTGGCTCGCCGGCGTGACTACTTTCGACGGCGGCGATGCCGCCGCTGCCGTGAAGGCGGCTCTCGGCAGCTAAAAGCAAACGGTCGGCGTCGCGTAGCCCCTCATCCGACCCTGAGTCTATCGAAGGGCCGGCACCTTCTCCCCGTTAAGGACGGGGAGAAGGGGGCTGTCGCGACGCTGACGACTCCCGTTCCTACGGGGAGAGGGTAAGGGTGAGGGGCGGCGCAATCGCCTTTCCAGACAGCGCGAGGGGGCGACATGGATCCGATTTCGAAATTTCTTGCAGCCTACAAGATCCCCATCGGCGCCTGGGGCAAGGCGTTCTTCACTTTTCTGACCGACAATTTCAACACCGTCTTCCGCGGCTTCTCCAACGGCCTCAACTTCCTGCTCAACGGGCTGGTCGATGGGCTGTTGTTCCTGCCGCCAGTTGTAGCGGTCGCGCTGATCGCGCTGCTTGCCTGGTATCTGCAGCGCTCGCGGGCGCTGGCAATCGGGGTGGCACTTGGCCTGCTGTTCATCATCAACCAGGGTCTGTGGAAGCAGACTGTCGAAACGCTTGTGCTGGTCGTCGCCGCCGCCACCGCCTCGATGCTGATCGGCGTGCCGCTTGGTATCTGGGCCGCCCACAAGCCCAAGGTCTATCGCTTCATGCTGCCGGTGCTCGACCTGATGCAGACGCTGCCGACCTTCGTCTATCTGATCCCGGTGCTCACCTTGTTCGGCCTCGGCAACGCGCCTGGCCTCATCGTCACCATCATCTTCGTCATCCCTACCGCCGTGCGCCTGACCCATCTCGGCGTCGTGTCGGTGCCGACAGCGATCATCGAGGCCGGCCAGGCCTTCGGCGCCACCAAGCGCCAGCTGTTGTGGAAGGTCGAACTGCCGGCGGCGCTGCCCACCATCATGGCGGGGCTTACCCAGTGCATCATGCTGTCGCTGTCGATGGTGGTCTTCGCCGCGCTGATCGGCGCCGGTGGCCTCGGTACCGAAATCAACCGGGCGCTCGGCTCGCGCAAGATCGATCTCGGACTTGAAGCGGGCCTTGCGATCGTTGTGCTGGCTATCGTTCTCGACCGCATGACGCGCATTGGCGTGGGAGGCAAGAAATGAACGTCGCCGTCGATTTCAAGAATGTCGACATCGTTTTCGGCACCGACACCAAGGGCTCGCTCAGCCTGATCGACAGTGGCGCGACCCGCGCCGAGATCCTTGAAAAGACCGGCAATGTGCTGGGCTGCGCGGGCGCCAATCTCACCGTCAACGAGGGCGAGATTTCGGTGCTGATGGGCCTGTCGGGCTCGGGCAAGTCGACGCTGCTGCGCGCAGTCAACCGCCTCAACATCGTTTCGCGTGGTCAGGTCATGGTCAAGGACGGCGACAAGATGGTCGACGTCGTTTCCTGCGACGAGGCGACGTTGCGCCGCCTGCGCCAGCATCAGGTCGCCATGGTGTTCCAGCAGTTCGGTCTGCTGCCATGGCGCACTGTCGAGGAAAATGTCGGCCTCGGCCTCGAACTCGCCGGCATGCCGGAGGCCGAGCGCAAGCAAAAAGTCGGCAAGCAGCTCGAACTCGTCAATCTGACGCCATGGGCCAAGAAATACGCCCACGAACTGTCCGGCGGCATGCAGCAGCGCGTCGGCCTGGCGCGCGCCTTTGCCACCGAAGCGCCGATCCTGTTGATGGACGAGCCGTTCTCGGCGCTCGATCCGCTGATCCGGACGAAGCTCCAGGACGAGCTTCTGCAACTGCAGAAGACGCTGAAGAAGACCATCATCTTCGTCAGCCACGATCTTGAGGAAGCACTCAAGATCGGCAACACCATCACCATCATGGAGGGCGGGCGCATCGTCCAGTCCGGGCCGCCCGAAGATATCGTCTTGCGCCCTGCCAACGACTATGTCCGCGACTTCATCGCCAATGTGAACCCGCTGTCGGTGCTGACGGCATGGAACGTCATGCGCGACCGCCGCGATCTTGAGGACGCCGGCGAGGGCTGGGTCTGGCTCGACCGGCGCAAGACGACGCGTTTCAAGATCGACAAGCAGGGTCTGGTGGCGGCCGCCGAGCGCAACGGCCAGCCGGCCGTCTGGGTCTCCGTCGATGACATCGAGAAGTCGCCCGACGAGGCCTCGCATGTCTTCTGGGCCAAGCCGGGCACATCGCTCAAGCTGGTGATGCTTGCCATGCACCGTTCGCAGACTTCGCCGGTGGCGCTGTTTGACGACCAGTCGCGCTTCGTCGGCGCCATCGGCATCCGCGACGTGCTTTCGGCGGTGCTGAGGCGGTGAGAGCCTTCTTCTCCCCGTTCACGGGGAGAAGAAGCCGGCAGGCAGATGAGGGGCAGCACTAGCCTCTCAGAATTTGGAGCTGCCCCTCATCTGGCCCTTCGGGCCACCTTCTCCCCGTAAACAGGGAGAAGGAATCCCAGCCTCACTCCCCATCGCCCAACAACTCGTTCAGCTTGGCTCCGTAGGGCTGAACCACATCGACATATTGCAGGCCTTCGGCGCGAAGCTTGCGGGTTTCGGCAATCTTGGTCTTAACGAAACTGCGCATTTCGGCCTTCTGCTCGTCATTCAGGTCGCTGGCATCCAGTTTCTCCGTCAGGCCCGAAAACGCTGCTTCGAGCCGGTCGTTCGGGATCGTTGCGAGATAGCCCCGGAAGGTGGCGTCGAGCGCGTGTTTCCAGCTTTCGCGGGTGAAACCGGCCTTGGCGATGTGTCCGTTCATGTCGGCGTCGTCATCGAACCACTGGTCGGCTTCTTCTTCGTCATAAGCGAGGCGGCCGAGATCAGGTTCCAGTTCGCCCAATAGCTGTACCACCTTGCCGACCTCATCCATCGTCAATGCCCGAGCCGGCAGAACGAAGGTGCCCAGTGCCAGGCTTGCCGCCAACAGGCCGCCGAGCGTGCGTTTGAGAGAAAAGCTCATCCCACGCACTCCGCTTCAAGCGCCTTGTCGGTATCGTTCTGAGCCTTGGCCTGCATCAGTGAACCTCCCACCGATRCGGCCTGGGCCACCACCGCGCCGCCACGCCCGGCAAAGCCGCCGAATCCGCCGACCATAGACAAGGCGCCGCCAAGCATCGCCGCGTTGGTCTCAGCGTTCGCTGCCTTCTGCATGGCTTCGTTGCAGCGCTGCGCCGCTGTGATTTTCCCGGTTTTGCCCTTCGGTGCGGCCTGGGCCGCTGCTTTGGGCGCTCCGGCTGCTTTCACCGTGCTGGTGGTCGTTGTGGTCTGGCTGCAGGCGGCAAGCGCGCCGCACAGGATCAATGCAATCGCTCTATTCATGATTCTCTCGATTTCGCTGGAGTTGGCGCGAACTCCGTGGATACGGCCCATGCGCGGACCGCCGACTCTGCCCAGTCGACGGTCCGCCGATGGCCGGCCACACATGCGTTCGAAGAGCGCCCCCGCCCGTCGGATGCATTGGTCCGCCACGGCATCGCTCTACGACGGCCAAAGGGCGAGCGTCTTGGCGCAGGGCGAACAGATATGGTCTGGCGCGAACTGATGGAAGATAGAGCCGCGACTACTGGCGGCGGCGGAGGGCTGCGGCCTTGATCTCGCTCGGGGTCGCCGCGAAGCGCTGGCGAAAGGCCCGATTGAAATAGGACAGGTCGCTGAAGCCGGTGTCGAAGGCGATCGCCGACACCGTGGCCGTTCCCGCCGCCTCGAGCGTGCGGCGCGCCAGATCGAGCCGCGCGTCGCGCAGGAACTCGGAAAAGGTCAGGCCCTCTTGTTCGAACAGCCGCTGGATATAGCGCGGGGTCACGCCCTGGCGCCGTGCAATGACTGAGACGCTCAGTTCCGGGTCGGTCAGGTAGCGGAGGATTTCGGCCTTGACCAGTTCCAGCCGCGCCGCGCTTATGCTGGCGCGCACGGGTTCTGCGGCCTCGTTGGTCGCACCTTGAATGACCAAGGCTGCGAGATCGTAGAGGTGCTTGCCAGCCAGCCTGCACGCCGCTTCGCCGGAGGGGGCGGACGCACGCAACAGATCGGCATAGCCGCTGAGCAAGGGCGCGCTCGCTGAAGCCATGGGGATGTGATGAAACGCCTTGGTCCGGACGCGTGGGGCAAGGGCGGCGAGCCGCGCTTCGTTGAGCGAGACGACCTTGAGCAGGGTTGCGGGCAGGGCGAAGGCCATGGGCGTGCCTTCATTGACGAGGGTGATGTCGCCTGCCTTGATGAGAAGGGGAGGCTTACCCGCGATCGCCACCTCGTAGTCGGAGGTGTGGATGGTCATGAGATAGTCCTGCCGGCCGTCGGCCATCAGGTCCTTGGGGCGTTCGCCGAGAACGGCTGAATAACACGCCGTGCCGACTGTCGTGCCGGCGTCGAGGAAATAGGCGGCGAGGTCGAAAGCGAAGGTTTCGCTGTCGAGGGGCCTGAAGCGCAGCCCGGCAACATGCCGCGCCACGAAATCATGCAGGAAGGCCAGCCGCTCGCGTGCCGGTACGTCGTTCGTCGAAAGACGTTGCATGCAAAAAATCCATTCCCAAGGCCGCCCCGCCTGCGACCTATGCGTGAATTTCATGTTCATGCACTGTATGCGGGTGGTGGCCCTTATCAGCGGAAATGGCGTTGGGGTCAATGGTCTCCGCGAGCAGGCACGTCACTCCGTGCTCGCGGGGAGCGCGCGCGGATTACATCAAGCAGTGATCGCGCTTGCAATCTTGTCCTTCAAGGCGAGCCGGCGCTTGCGCAATGTAACCTCGTGCTCCTCACTGACCGGTTCGAGGTTGGTTTCGGCCTTGTGGATCTGGTCGTTCACTTCGTCATATTCCTGGAGAACACGAGCGAAATTTGCATCCTGCGCCTTCAACGCGTGGATCGCTTCGAGCTTGCCGGGGAATTCTTCACCCAGCGTGTGAGGCGTGTTCGACATCGTTTGCTCCTTGTGTTGTCTTCAAGCAAACTACCCCGCCCAAGCAGTGCGGGGTTTGATCCTGGTCAAACCGCTGTCGTTTGTGCCGGTGGCGCTTGCGGCTAAACCGGATCCTTGTCGTAGATCGCTATGCCAGGCGGAAGCTGTACCCAGGAATGCCGTCGGCAGTCGTAAACCGAATCTTGAGGTGGYGGAAAGCTCGGATCGGCGAATGCGCCGACAGCGACAGCCACAAAGGACGCTTCCGCGCCTTCCTCGGTGTGGAAGACAGTCGATCCGCAAACAGGGCAGAAGCGGAACCTGAATTTCGAACCCTGGTCACCGACGCGCACATATTCGGTCGCGGCGCCAAAAACCTTGTAGGGCGGGGCAAAACCGGCCAGCGCCGCAAATACGCTTCCCGTCCTGCGCTGGCAGGCAAGGCAGTGGCACACGCCGATGCCAAGAGGTTCTCCCTGAACGTCGATGCGCAACTGGCCACAGCAACAAGAAGCTGTTCGATCAGGCATTTGCGTCTCCGCATCCAAGGGCGGGTGGCACCGGCGCCTGCCGGCGACCGCCGCTTTCGGCTACATGTCTAGAAACATGTCGAACCCGCCAAAGATCATGCGCTTGCCGTCGAACGGCCACTGCGCTGGATCGCTCTTCATGCGCGGGTCGGCCATCACTTTCTTCACGATGGCATCGCGCTCGTCGCGCGAGCGATAGACGACCCACGCAAAGATCACGATCTCGTCTTCTTTGGCCTGCACCGCGCGCGGGAAGGAGGTGACTTCGCCTTGAGGCACGTCGTCGCCCATGCACTCGACATAGGCCAAGGCGCCATGTTCTTTCCAGACCTCGCCTGCCGTCCGCGCCATCTCCTTGTAGGGGGCGATATTCTTTTTCGGCACAGCGAGCACAAATCCATCGACATATGACATGGTGGTCTCCTCTCATTGCCACTGTTCTCAGGACGATTGGCCAAGCCTAAGTCCGACAGTCCTTCGCAAAAGATTGTTTGTTACCCAGCAGCCATCCTGCACCACAACGGGCGACTGGCGCTATGGTTTCGAACGAACCCGACACCGTTGCCTGGCTGCTGTGTCGGCCCCATATGGTAGCAGGTGTTTTGATCGGTTGGCCGCGATGCCCGAAACCATCACCGTCCCACGTACCAAGCTGCGCCCCAAGACCGAGCGGCCGAAGCTGCACAAGGTCATCCTCATCAACGATGACTATACGCCGCGCGACTTCGTCGTCACTGTGCTCAAGGGTGAGTTCCATATGTCGGAGGATCAGGCGCACCGGGTGATGATCACCGCCCATCGGCGTGGGGTGTGCGTGGTCGCGGTGTTTACCAAGGATGTTGCCGAGACCAAGGCGACGCGCGCGAGCGAAGCTGGCCGCGCCAAGGGCTATCCGCTGCAATTCACGACCGAGCCTGAGGAGTGAGGAGCGGTCCGCGTAGCGGACGAAAGCCGCAAGATTGGCTTTTCGAGAGACGAACGCCCGGAGCCATAGCGGAGGTCAGGGCGCCCGCGGGCAGGCTGCTGGCGATCCTCTACGGCGACGCCGGCTCCGTGCCCGAAGCCGGGCCGGCATAGAGCTCACGGCCGGCCCTGTCGCAAACGCGGACATGGTCCGGGGTCTGCGGCATGGCAAGCGTGTGGAAAAGCGAGCCGGCGGCCTCGAGGGCCGCCTTGAGGTCCGGCGCTTCGAGCGAAATCCGGTCGAGGGTGGCGTGTGCGCCGTCTTCTTCGCGCAGACGATAGAATTCGATGACGAAGTTCACATCCGCCTCCAGCCACCCGTGGGTGAGATTAGCCCTTCGGCTTGCCCTTGGAAGCGGTCTCGGCCTGCTTGACCTGCGAGCCGAAGGCGGCTGTCGCCTTGACCTCGACCTTTTCCTTCTTGGGTTTTCTGGTTTCGCGGTTGCTGCGTTGCTGGCCCTTGGCCATGGTCGTATCCTTCCTTCTAGCGAAACGTCGGGCCTATTCGGCCGCCGTTTCAACTCCCTCGAGATTGTCTTCCGTGGTGACCCGTTCGTGGTTCTCGCGGTCACTGCGGATGCGGTATTGCGGCGAACCGTCCTTGGCCGGCAGCGTCGCCTTGACGTGGAAGGTCTCCGCGTCCTTCACTGCCATGCCGATCCGGCTCCTGATCCGCAC
>NZ_JBFUKO010000037.1:0-20582 GCF_056400805.1 Aminobacter sp. P4_H6_2 | reverse complement strand
GTCATAAGCGCCTTCACGCACCAACTCCTTGATCTGGGCGACATGCTTGGGTGCCAGGTCGGGGCGCAGCGCCACCGTCACGTCGCCACCCTTGAGCGTGATGATCATCGTGTTCTCCGGCTCAGCGGCAAAGGCCGCAACCGATCCGGCCAGCAGGCCGGCGAGGACAACGAAGGACGAGGCAAGCTTCCTGAGCTGCATTTTCCGATACTCCGAAATTATTTCGCGAATTTGGCCGTAAGCGCACCGGCGACTGCCGCTGGTACGAAAGGACGGATGTCGCCGCCCATCGAGGCTATCTGGCGGACAAGTGTGGCAGTAATCGTGCGAACCGAAGGGCTCGCGGGCAGGAAAACCGTCTGCAGTTCCGGCGCCATGGTCTCGTTCATGCCCGCCATCTGCATCTCGTAGTCGAGGTCTGTGCCGTCGCGCAGGCCGCGGATCATGATCGAGGCGCCATGCTTGTGCGCCGCATCTATCACCAGCCCGTCGAAGGCGACGACCTTGATGCGGCCGCCATCTTCGCCGAATTCGGCTTTCGTCGCTTCTTCGATCAGCGCCACGCGTTCTTCGAACGAAAACAGCGGCTTCTTGCCGGGGTGAATGCCTATTGCAGCATAAACGACGTCGGCCACAGCCAGCGACGCCTTGAGCACGTCGAGATGGCCGTTGGTGAGCGGGTCGAAGGACCCGGCGTAGATGGCAATGCGATCAATCATAGGCTGCTTCTAGAACATCGGCGCCGAAGGTGGAAGCGCACTTTGCCGCCACGTGACCCTCTTGGGGCCGGCGATTGGTTTACGAAATGAATGCGCCATGAACGGCAATTTCAGGATCAGTTCAAGCGGATGTGAATAAACCATCTCCATAGTCGATGAAACCAAACGGCGTCTCGTCCGTTGTTTCGAGCAGGAGGACAGCGCCATGATGATCTATTTGCTCGCCACCGCCATGACCGTAGCCATGCTCGTTGCCACTGCTTTCAGCCTCCATCATGAGGCACATCGCGTTCGCACCAAGGTGCAAACCTCGCGCATCCAACTTCCCGGCTGGCGCAACCCGCGCACCCCGCTTTGAACAGTTTCTGCCCCTCCAGGCAAAAGCGGCGCCTCGGCGCCGCTTCTTTCTCTTCCTAAGTGTCCCGGCCTAACGCCTTGAACAGCAAAGCTGCTCGGCGTGGGCTAAGATAAGCTTTCTTCGCTCGCCGGGGCATCGCCATTGGATGCTTCGTCAGCCTCGTCCTCGCCTTGCGGCTCGGAAATCCGCTCGACGGAAACCACCTTTTCGCCATCAGCGGTATTGAAGATGGTCACGCCCTTGGTGGCGCGGCTGGCAAAGCGAATGCCCTCGACCGGCACACGGATCACCTGGCCGCCATCCGATACCAGCATGATCTGGTCGTCGCCGCCGACTGGGAAGGTCGCAATCAGCTTGCCGATTTCCGCTGCCTTCGACACGTCGGTGGCGCGAATGCCCTTGCCGCCGCGGTTGGTCAGGCGGAAATCGTATGACGACGAGCGCTTGCCATAGCCATATTCGGTGACAGTCAGCACGAACTGCTCGTGCTGGGTCAGGAACTGGTAGCGTTCTTCGGAAATGTCGGCTTCTTCGCCGACTTCCTCGTTGGTCAGCGCGATCTCTTCGTCTTCCCCAGCAACAGCGCCTGCGGCCAGTCGCCGCTCGGCAACCGAACGCTTGAGGTAGGCGGCGCGTTCCGCCGGGCTCGCTTCGACATGCTCGATGACCGCCATCGAGATAACGCGGTCGCCCTCGCCCATGCTGATGCCGCGCACGCCAACTGAATTGCGGCTCTGGAACACGCGTACGTCGTCGACACGGAAGCGGATGCACTGGCCGGAATCGGCGGTCAGAAGCACATCGTCATTGTCAGTGCAGGTTTCGACGCCGAGGATCTCGTCGCCTTCTTCCTCCAGCTTCATGGCGATCTTGCCATTGCGGTTGACCTGGACGAAGTCCGAAAGCTTGTTGCGGCGCACCGTGCCGCGCGTGGTCGCGAACATCACGTCGAGTTCGGCCCATTGCGCCTCGTCCTCGGGCAGCGGCATGATCGTTGTGATGCGTTCGCCCTGTTCGAGCGGCAGCAGGTTGATCAAGGCCTTGCCGCGCGATTGCGGATTGCCGATCGGCAGGCGCCAGACCTTTTCCTTGTAGACGATGCCGCGCGAGGAGAAGAACAGCACCGGCGTATGCGTGTTGACCACGAACAGGCGGGTGACGAAATCCTCGTCCTTCGTCGACATTCCCGAGCGGCCCTTGCCGCCGCGGCGCTGAGCCCGGTAGAGCGACAGCGGCACGCGCTTGATGTAGCCGGAATGGCTGACGGTGACGACCATGTCCTCACGCGGGATCAGGTCCTCGTCGTCCATGTCGGCGCCGCCGTCGGTGATCTCCGTGCGGCGCGGCACTCCGAACTCGTCGCGCACGGCAATCAGCTCGTCCTTGACGATCTGCTGGATGCGGGCGCGTGACGACAGGATGTCGAGATAGTCGGTGATCTCGGCGCCGATCTTGTTCAGCTCGTCGGCGATTTCGTCGCGGCCAAGTGCCGTCAGGCGCTGCAGGCGCAGCTCGAGAATGGCACGGGCCTGCTCTTCCGAAAGATTATACGTGCCATCTTCATTGATGCGGTGGCGCGGATCTTCGATCAGCTGAATCAGCGACTCGACATCGGATGCCGGCCAGCGTCGCGTCATCAACTGCTCGCGCGCCGTCTGCGGATCGGGCGCGGCACGGATAAGCTTGATGACCTCGTCGATATTGGCAACGGCGATCGCCAAGCCGACCAAGACATGCGCGCGGTCGCGCACCTTCTTGAGCAGGAACTTGGTGCGCCGGCTGATCACCTCTTCGCGGAAGGTAACAAACGCCCTCAGCATGTCGAGCAGCGTCAGCACTTCCGGCTTGCCGCCGTTGAGCGCCACCATATTGGCGCCGAACGAAGTCTGCAGCGGGGTGAAGCGATAGAGCTGGTTGAGGATGACCTCGGCGTTGGCATCGCGCTTGAGCTCGATGACGACGCGGTAGCCCTGGCGGTCGCTCTCGTCGCGGATGTCGGAGATGCCTTCGATGCGCTTGTCGCGCACCAGTTCGGCCATCTTCTCGATCATCGTCGCCTTGTTCACCTGATAGGGAACTTCGGTGATGATGATCGACTCGCGGTCGCCCGCCCGCTGCTCGATATTGACCTTGCCGCGCATGATGACCGAGCCGCGGCCGGTCGAATAGGCATTGTAGATGCCCGAGCGCCCAAGGATCAGGGCGCCGGTCGGGAAGTCCGGACCGGGAATGATCTCCATCAGGTCGGGCAGGTCGATCGCGGGGTTTTCCATGACGGCAATGGTGCCGTTGCAGATCTCGACCAGGTTGTGCGGCRGGATATTGGTCGCCATGCCGACGGCGATGCCGCCCGCGCCATTGACCAGCAGTGCTGGAAAGCGTGCCGGCAGGACGCGTGGCTCGCTGCCCGAGGCATCGTAGGTGTCCTGGAAATCGACAGTATCCTTGTCGATGTCCTCGAGCAATTCGTGCGCGACCTTGGTCAGGCGCGCCTCGGTGTAGCGCATCGCTGCGGGCGGATCGCCATCGATCGAACCGAAATTGCCCTGCCCGTCGATCAGCGTCACGCTCATCGACCAATGCTGCGCCATGCGCACCAAGGCGTCATAGATCGAAGCGTCGCCATGCGGGTGATATTTACCCATCACGTCGGCGACGGGGCGTGCCGACTTCACATATTTGCGGTTCCAGTGGTAGCCGCTCTCATGCGAGGCATAGAGGATGCGGCGATGCACCGGCTTCATGCCGTCGCGCACGTCGGGCAACGCCCGGCTCACGATCACGCTCATGGCGTAATCGAGATAGGAGCGCTGCATCTCCTCGATGATGGAAATCGGCTCGATGCCGGAGGGACCGTCAGGTCCGCGCGGTGATTTCTGGTCGGTCAACTTTGATCACGCATKTTAGGAATCATTTGCTCCTTATATAGGAATGGCCTGCGAATGACCAATTTTGGGCGCGCTTTTCCAACGTTGATTTAACACTAGATATCAAAAGGATAGCCGCCGGGACATGATCCGCGACAGTTAGTCCGTCAGCTCTGTTGCCCTTTGGATGCGCATCACACATCAATCATGCGCAATGGCACTGGCGCCGCGGACGCGCTCGGGTTAGCCTGCTTTCGCCGGGGAGATGCCGAATGCCGCTTTTCGACACTGTTTTCAATGCCTTCGTCACCATCCTCGTAACCATCGACCCGCCAGGCCTAGCGCCGCTGTTTTTGGCGGTGACGCGTGGCATGAATCGCGACCAGCGCCTGCAGGTCTCGGTGCGGGCAAGCATCATAGCCTTTATTGTGCTCGCCATCTTCGCCGTGGCAGGCAAGGTCATCCTCACCGTCTTCGGCATCACGCTGCCGGCCTTCCGTGTGGCGGGCGGGTTCTTGTTGTTCTTCATCGCTTTCGAAATGGTTTTCGAAAAGCGGCAGGACCGCAAGGAGAAGATCTCGGATGTCGCGATCACGCGTGACCACATCCACAACATCGCCGCCTTCCCGCTCGCCATTCCGCTGATCGCCGGCCCAGGCGCCATTTCGGCCACTGTGCTGCTCTCCGGCTCGTTCCAGGGATGGGCTGGGCAAGCGGCGCTCGTGCTCATCATCCTCGCCTGCCTGGCGGTGACTTACCTGGTGTTCATCCTGGCTGAGCGCATCGACCAGTTTCTCGGCCAGACCGGCCGTTCGATCCTCACCCGCCTGCTCGGCGTCATTCTCGCAGCACTCGCAGTGCAGTTCGTCGCCGACGGCATCAAGGAACTGGCGGCGATGTAGGTTGCCGCCGAACGAACTCTTGGCCCAGCGAGACAGACGATTTCACCGAGGCGATCGCCTTGTACAGATTCATCGGCTTTCGTGATTGTCCTGCCTGCAACGACTATCCGGGCGAACCGATCAGACCAACTCCTTCGCCTTCTTCCACTTGCGCAACCGGCCGCGCGCATTCTCGTAAGGCGACGACGTGTTGAACTGGATCATCCGGCCCATCGTGTATTTCTCGTACCACGGCGAGCCATACAGCTCAGTGTCGCTGTAGCCTTCCACCAGCGCCACGATCTGCGCCTTGGCATCGGCAAAACGCTCCAGCAGCGCTGGCAACGGCAGCTCCGCATAGTCGCTATAAAACTTCTGCGCCAGTTTCCCGAGTTCGTTCCACTTGAAGCCCGTCTCCGGAAAATCGACGCTTTCACCGGCACGCTTACGCGCATGCCATTTGAGTACCAGCTCGTTCCAGCCAATGAGATACGAGACCAGGTCGCGGACACTCATCATCGTGCCCTTTGCGTGTCCCTCCAGGGTCTCATCCGTGGCGAGATGCTCCGGTATGGTCGCAAGATCCCGCGCCAGCCTGTCGTAGTCGGAGTTGATGGCCGAGAGCAGCTCGGCCTTGTTCTGCGGGATTGTCATATCTTGCCCTTGCCGCCCCGGTGGCCACGGACAGCGTCACCTTGGCCGCTACAATGATGCGGATTGCGGTCCAAGTTCAGTTCGATGATGAAGCCGGTTTCGCGATATTTGCGCCGTCGCCATTCTGCGCTGTCAGACGCTGGGCCAGAAGATCGTAGGCGACGTAGTACTTGTAGATGTTGCTGACATACTGGACGGTTTCGCGGCCGACGATCTCGGCCGCCGAATGCTCGACATTGCCGAACCAGACATTCGGGTCGAGCCCCATGTCCTTTGCCTTGGATCTGAATTTCCGCAAATTCGCCGGGCCGGCGTTGTAGGCGGCAAACGCCAGCAGCACCCTGTCCCGCGGCGCGACACCCTCGTCATCGACATAGGTGTCGATCAGGTGGCGGAGGTATTTGGAACCTGCCTCGACATTCCTGTCCTCATCCGTGTCGATGCCCGAGATGTTGATCGACTTGTCAGCAGCGGTCGACGGCAGCAATTGCATGATGCCGACCGCACCACGCGGGCTCCGCAATGATTGATTGAGCTGCGACTCCTGGTAGCCCTGCGCCATCAGCAGCACATAGTCGAAGGAATAAGCTCCGCCATATTTGCGGAAGATCTCGACTAGCGTCTTGAATTTCTCGACATCCGCCGGCGCATAGGCGCGCTTC
Source organism: Aminobacter sp. P4_H6_2 (assembly GCF_056400805.1). NCBI lineage: Bacteria > Pseudomonadati > Pseudomonadota > Alphaproteobacteria > Hyphomicrobiales > Phyllobacteriaceae > Aminobacter > Aminobacter sp. P4_H6_2. The sequence goes on along the minus strand of NZ_JBFUKO010000037.1, from coordinate 14,441 downwards.
AGCATCTTGTCGCTCTTGTAGTAATTGTTTCGGATGATATTGCCGAAAGTCGTTCCGATCCGATGCGTCTTGATGAAATCGTCGAGCACGGATTTGAGTTTGGGGCTGTCCTTGCGGATCGCCCAGGCGATCTGGTCATGGTCCGAAATGACGATGTCTGAGCGTACCGCGATATCGGTAAAAACCTTCGCCCAGATATCGGCCTTGTGCTTGTCGATGAYGGTCCAGMTCAACAGGCCGGCATTGACCATCTCGAGCAGATCTTCATCCTCCAGATTGTCGTCGATCGGCTTGATGTGAATGGGCTTGCGGCCATTCTTCTCGAAATCCGCATTCAAGGCCGCCAGGTGCTCGTAATAGCTGCTGGAGAGCCGAACCCGAATTTCTTGCCCGGCGAGATCGGCGATAGACGCGATGGCAGGAGCTGCCGGACCGGTGACAAGGACTTCGCTCGCCTCGCCATAAAGCGGTTCGGTGAAATCCACCTGCGACAGGCGTGCCTGGGTGACAGTGAGGTTTGCCATGACGATATCGCCGAGCCCTTCTTCGAGCGCTGGCAAAAGGCGATCACGCGGCAAGGGAACAAAGCCGACCCGGATCTTGTCGACCTCTTTCTTCTTGCCCTTGTTGAGCTGCTGTTCCAGCGCCCGGCCAAACTCGACGGCGGTTCCGAACTGCTGCCCCCGATCGACAAAATAGATCGTCTTGCTGAACGGCACGATGATCCACACCATCCGACGCTCAGCCATTCCATCGAGATCACCGAGATGTTTGGAGACAAGCGGAGGCCGCGCGGGATCGTTCGACTGCGCCAGGCCCGTCGTTATCGACGCCACAAGCAAGGTCAAAAAGCCAACGACAACGGCGCACAGCGTCTTTGCGCTGCGCGCGCTCAAAGCCCACCCATCAACCATACACGCCCCCACGGATCGTGGCCCAATCGAGAACCGCGCGGCTGTCAAATACAGCCCTGATGGCACCGCCCAGGTGCCGAAAGCCCCGTCAAAACCGCCGGCTATCTTGCCGGCATCACATATCCTTCACCGAAGGCGCGCGCCAATCGAGAGGTGGTTGACCCACAACTGCACTCTGGCTGACGGCCAACGGCATTACACCCGCAGCCCGAGCTCGCCGGGTGTCCGATCAGCTCGAAGCCCATCGCACACCCGAGCGGTTGTCATCAAAACGGGATTTCGTCGTCGAGATCGCGCGACGAACCGCCGCCCTGGCCGCCACTGCGGCCACCGCCGCCGCCCGAGCCGCCGCGACCGCCGCCGTAGCTGTCGGTCGGGCTCGACTGGCCGAAGTCGGAACCACGTCCGCCGCCACCGCCGCCATAGCCACCACCACCTTGGCCGCCGCCATAACCGACCTGGCCACCACCGCCACCGCCGCTGTAGCCGGCATCACCACCTTGGCCGCGCGCATCGAGCATCTGCAGCTCGCCGCGGAACTTCTGCAGCACGATTTCGGTGGTGTAGCGTTCGATGCCGTCCTTCTCCCATTTGCGGGTCTGGAGCTGGCCTTCGATGTACACCTTCATGCCCTTTTTCAGGTACTGCTCGGCGACCTTGGCGAGGTTGTCGTTGAAGATGACGACCTGATGCCACTCGGTCTTTTCCTTGCGCTCGCCGGAATTCTTGTCGCGCCAGCTTTCTGACGTCGCGATGCGCAGGTTGACCACCGGCTCGCCGGAATTGAGCCGGCGGATTTCAGGGTCAGCACCCAGATTGCCGACCAGAATGACCTTGTTGACGCTACCTGCCATGACACCGCTCCGCGCTCGTCCGAAACCAATTCCAAGAAAATATGAGGGCGCACATTAGCCCATCGCCTACAAGCATGCGCGCCCGCCAGCGGAAAAGCACATGCTGTCCACAAATAGTTTTGTTCCTTTTTTGTTCTAGCGGCAATAGCGATAAATGGCAAGCGTCCCTGGTGCATCCATTCGCTGGCGTCAACAGTTCCTGCGGATTAGATTTCCAGATCCTCGAACAAAAACATGTCGACTCCGCCGGTTGCGAAGCCTTGAACGTCCTTCGCTGCTGCTTGCCCGTTGGGGCTCGCAAAAGCGTGTTGAATGGCAGCAAGATCGTCGAACTGCAGGGTTGCGACCAAATGATAGTCCGAGGGGCCGTCCGGCGTCGCAATTGGACCTTGGCTGATTTCGTATTTTCGCAGACCCGGGATCGTCTTTGCGATCGGAATGTGCGTTTCGAGGTAGTGCCTGTCGAACGCCTTGGCATCCGTCGGTGTCTTGTACATCACAATCAATTTGGCCATCTTTGCTTCCCCTTGATTGCCTGACGTCAGGGGAGTGTCGCATGTGTCCGCGTCGCAGGAAAACGAAATGCGCCTGGAATGCACCCAAGGTCGAACGGTGTTTTCGTACAAACGAAAACGCTCAATTGGYTGGCCGAGCCGGCGCCACCGCTGTCGCGCAAGCCGTGCTTCGTGACCACGCCAGCGGCGAAGCACTGTTTCGGTCGCCGAGAAGTTCAAAATCAACGAAGCGATCTTGCGACAGCTTCTGTTGCCCGGTTATTCAGCGATATTTAACAGGCTGACGCTACCCATTTGGCCATCGTGGGAGAGTGGGCGGCAGTTGGGCGATGATCTCAGAAGATGTTCTTGATGCGGCTTTGAGAGATCTGTTCGAGCTGTCACCGGTGCCGTTTTCGATTTCCACCACCGACCACAACTCTCGTTACATCAAGGTGAACCCGGCCTATCTCCGCATGATTGGGCGTACGTGGAACGAGATTGACGGACAACCTCTCGGGGTCGACCTGCCCTATTCGATCGACGATCCGGCTCGCGGCGAGAGGATGAAGCTGCTCGAAACGCAGGGCTTTTACGAGCTCGCTGAAGTGGAAATGCAGCACTCGAGCGGGCGTATCATACCGACGCTCATAAGTGCGCAGCGGCRACGGATTGCCGGGGATAGCTTCGACATCGAGATCCTTCTCGACAACTCCGAACGCAAGACGTTCGAGCAGGCGATCTTGCATGCCGCGCAAGTCGATGTGATGACCGGCATCCAAAACCGATCCTCCTTCGAAACTCATCTGCGCGGAGCGTTGGCCAAATTGTCGTCGGAAACGCGGCTGTTCCTGGCTTACATCGACCTCAACCGCTTCAAGCGCGTCAATGACAGGTTCGGACATTCGACAGGCGATCGGCTGCTTCAGGTCATCGCCAGCAGGCTCGTCGCGTGGGGCAGCAAAGGGGATTTCGTCGCTCGCCTTGGCGGCGACGAGTTCGGGATTGTGTCTTCGTACGAGGCCGGTGACCCGTTTTCGCTTGCCCGCTACTTCGATCTGGCAAAAGCGATCGCGGAACTGATCATGATCGACGAAAACCTGATCCAGGTCGGCGCCGCGATTGGCCTAGCCGAGGCGTCGGCTGGCGTGTCGTTCGACGCCCTTCTGGACCAGGCCGACAGGCTGATGTACGCAGCAAAATCCAGCGGCGATCTCATCGACGTCCGCTCCGAATTGATCGGGCAGCATCTAGGGAACTCAGGCGACGCCACCACGCATCGTCGCAATGGATCCGCGAAATTCTGACATTGCGATCTGGCGAACGTGGCCAATTCGCTTCGTTGTTCGGCTTTCTTGTTTCGCCAACATCGTCGGCAGGCTGGCCCTTCTCCATTGCACTCTGTTCAGATCGACAAGGTATTCGCCAGCGAAGCGCTGCTGCTTGTCGGTTAGCGCCACGTCTGATTACCTATGAGGCGGGATTGAATTGGTCGTGCGACGCCTTCTGAAAAGGAGATGAGAAATGGCATTCAACAGTCCCGGCCTGAACACGGTCCTCAAATATGTGAAAACACAATACGGAACCGAACCGGAGTTCCTTTGGGCCAAATTTCCAAACAACGCCATTTTGCGGAATAAGAGCAACTCGAAATGGTATGCTGCTATGCTGATTGTTCCGAAACAGAAGCTGGGGATCTCTGGGGAAGGAACTGTCGACATACTGGATTTGAAGTGCGACCCGGCGCTGATCGGTTCGCTCATCGACAGGAAAAGCATCTTTCCCGGCTACCACATGAACAAGGAGAACTGGATCACAGTGCTCCTGGACGGTTCGGTCAAAGATAGCGCTATCTACGCACTTATCGATAAGAGCTATGAGATAACGAAGGCCCAATAGCTTTCCTTGAACAATCCATAACGAAGCGCCCAATTTGATTGGGGATCGGATTTGAACCGAGGGCCTTCCGGTTGTGAACCGTACGCGCTGACCTTCGCGCCACCCTGCTAAACTGCTGCCCGGCATCCAACCAAGCGGCGATCCCAATCGGGGCGCTACTCCCGAATTGCTTCCCTGGGTCGGGGGTCGGATAGGGTCCCCTTTGAGTTCAACACTTTGAGTTGTTCAATCGTTATCGCCTGATGAAGCGTCGGCACCAGGTTCGGGCGGCTTGGCGCCTTGACCAGCTCTGGGCGAAGCCCATCTCCTCGTTGCGCGGCTATCTGGTGGAATGCAAGGAACCCGGTCACCATGGCATGCCTCATCATTTGAGATGAAGCTATGGTGACGCGCCTTCATGGACTGAGCCACCCGTTTCATGATCTTGCTGCAGGGGCAGGATTTGAACCTGCGTCCTCCAGCTTATGAGGCTGGCGAGCTACCGGGCTGCTCCACCAGGGGCGCAGCGTTTAGATCGACGAGGTATTCGGCGATGAAGCGCTGCTGCTTGTCGGTCCGCGCCATGTGTGGTCCCTTGGGGTTTCATGCAGGGAGGGGAACCATGACCGCCAAAGCCACGGTTAATTGGGAAGAGATGCGTTGGCGCGCTCCTCGCCGGCATCCATCCATTCGGCGCAACGATCGGTTGGTGGTGATCAGGCCGGCTGGACCGCTCGCTTCCCATCCCTTCTCTTTTCGAGGTTTCATATGACTGCTTCCAATCGGCGCAGGACCATCGTTGCCGTCGGTTTGGTTGTCGTAGTCTGCCTCTACGTCCGTTCCGTGATCGTGGATCGAGGGCCAGATCAGGCACGTCTACCTGCCCCCCCTTGAATTGTCGCTGGTAGAGTACCGCCTTGAAGAGAACTTTGGCCTTGGCTTTATGCCGGGTGACAATGAGGCAGGCTTCGTCGTTTATACCCTCACGGCTGCCAGTGCAGAGTGGGCGCGCGCAAGGCGACCAGCTTGCTGCTTTGCTCGACGGCGGCACCAGTAAATGGCGCACCACCCCTTTAGATAAGGGGGACCGAGAGTTGCAAAGTTACGACCCGTCGACGGATTCGATGAAACCGACTTTCGATGGTCAGATATCGATCGTCAAATTCGTCGATCACGATATCTTTGTCGAGGAAGGCCGCGATGCTGAAGCAAATCGTGCCATTTCCACCCCCGGCTCATTTTACTCATATGGTCGAGGGGGCAGCCTCACCATCGTCGACCCTGCACGCGGCAAAGTATATTTCGCCTACGAAGGTTGACTTCACGGGCCTGAGCCTCGTCCGTCCGCCGTCCTGATCTGATTGCAAACGTCAGCTGGCTAGGTACTCTAACCGCATGGCTCAATCTCTCTTTGTGATCACCGGCGCCATGGCCGCCGGCAAAACCACCGYTGCCAAAGCGCTGGTCAAACGTTTCCCCAGATCTGCACTCGTCGGCGGCGACGTGTTCCGCCGCATGATCGTAAATGGCGCCGCGGCGATGGGAGCTACTCTCGACGCGGAAGCTCGGGCGCAGCTAACCCTCCGGCAGCAGATCGCGACTGATGCTGTGCGTCGCTATTTCGATGCGGGCTTCACCGTGGTCTACCAGGACATTCTCATCGGGAATGACCTGGTCGCCGCCGTCGAGCGCCTTTGTGACCTCAATCCGCGAGTGGTGGTATTGGCCCCTTCAGCGGAAGTCTTGGCTCAGCGGGATAGAGACCGGTCAAAGACTGGATATTCCGACGGGTTCCCTCCCTCTGTCCTTGCCGATGCCCTTTCCCGCGAGACGCCTCGTATCGGTCATTGGATCGATTCATCCGCTATGAACGTAGAGCAAGTGGTAGACACCGTACTCAGTGGGTGACGTAATCGCCGTGCTTGCCGTTGTTTCGATCTGGTTGCAGGGGCAGGATTTGAACCTGCGACCTTCGCGTTGTGAGCGCGACGGCCTACTGGGCTACTCCACCGCTGGGCATCGCCCTCATCGGCTCAGGACGCTCGGTTCCGTTGGTCGGTTTTGCGCCCTCTGCCATCCAGTGTGTGACTGTGGCCAATGTCGCCCGCCTCAGCTCTCCCCCAACGCCCGCTCCACTGCCGCCTCGGCATGCAGCTTCACCACATCGAAGGCCGGCATCGGATAGGCATCCATATCGAGCAATAGCGGCAGTTCGGTGCAGGCGACAACGACGGCTTCTGCGCCGCGTGCGCCCAAGTCGTTTGCGATCCGCAAAAGTGCTCGCTTGGACTTTTCTTCGATCACGCCAAGGGTCAGTTCTTCTATGATGATCCGGTGCAGCGCCGTGCGCTGGTCCTCGGGTGGAACGATCACCTCGATGCCAAATTGTTTCCGCATCCGCTCGGCGAAAAAGCCCAGTTCCATCGTGTAACGCGTGCCCAGAAGCCCGACGCGCGCGAGGCCCTTGGCACGGATCGCTTCACCTGTCGGATCAACGATATGCAGCAGCGGAATGCCGATCGCCTCCGCCACCTGGTCGGCCACCGTATGGGCTGTGACCGCCGTAAGCATGGCGAATTCGGCACCGGCCTTTTCCAGGCTGCGCGCCGCATCCGAAATCACTGCCGCCACTTTTTTCCAGTCGCCCTGGGCGGCAAGCGCATTGAGCTCGTCGAAATCGAGCGTGAACATCAGCGAGCGTGCGTTGTGATGCCCGCCCATGCGCCGATGCGTGGCAGTATTCAGCAGCCGGTAATAAAGCGCGCTGGATTCCCAGCTCATGCCGCCCAGCAACCCGATCAGCTTTGTCTGGCGAACTGTCATGACAACTTCCCCCAGCTTTGCCACCGCTCCCATTCACGGCAGTGCAACGCAGATCGGCATTGCAAACCGGCTGCGCAAGAGATCGCCAGCAGGAAATCGCCGCACAATTCCCGGACCAAAAAATGGCCCCGCCGCTCCCAGGAGCGCACGGGGCCTGTTGTCGGGTTATACCCTTGACTGCCGGGAGTGGTTTACCGGCTTGCTCTCTCGGATGCTTCGTGGCTTGGCCAACGATCCGACCAATGGTTTCAAATTGTAGGGGGATCAACGGGTCGCGGTTTGCGAGAACTTTGCACTAAGGGAAAGTCAGGCACCTGCGCCTGCTGCGGCTCCGGCTTGTTAGCGGAACCTTTTGGGACTGTCCGGTGGAGTCATGCCTAGCTCCTRCGTCAGTTGCACCGTTTGTTCGCCTGCTGCTCAACTCGCGTGTCTGCGGCGTCTCGCAGACCGACCGTAGCATGGTGAGGAGCCCTCAGAGGAGGCTCGGCCTCAGGCGACCTCAGGAGTTTGCATCTCCGATTCCGCTACGTCAACTACAATTGTTAGAGAGGGAAAAGATGTGATCGCAGGGCCGATTCCGGTGTCCGGCCTCAGCCAATGCTCCTGCCATACCGTTGTCAGGAGGTCGTTCGGCCTTTGTTCTTTTCACTTGCCCCTGCCCGCCAAAGGCGCTTAAACGCATTTGCTGACGACGCCTCTCGACCGGGCGGCGAAAATACCTACATGAGGGGATGGTCGGGCAAACCCGCCACTCCGAGCAATTCCAGATTTGAGGCGGCGGCGCGGCAATGGCCGATCACAAGTACATTTCCATTCGCGGTGCGCGCGAACACAATCTCAAGAACATCGATCTCGACCTGCCACGCGACAGGCTGATCGTCATGACCGGCCTGTCGGGCTCGGGCAAATCCTCGCTCGCCTTCGACACCATCTATGCCGAGGGCCAGCGCCGTTATGTCGAGAGCCTGTCGGCCTATGCCCGCCAGTTCCTCGAGATGATGCAGAAGCCTGACGTCGACCAGATCGACGGCCTGTCGCCGGCGATCTCGATCGAGCAGAAGACGACCTCGAAGAACCCGCGCTCGACAGTCGGCACCGTCACCGAGATCTACGACTATATGCGCCTGCTGTTTGCGCGTGTCGGCGTGCCCTATTCGCCGGCCACAGGGCTGCCGATCGAGAGCCAGACGGTTTCGCAGATGGTCGACCGCGTTCTGGCGTTCGACGAGGGCACCCGCCTGTTCATCCTGGCGCCCATCGTTCGCGGCCGGAAGGGCGAGTACAAAAAGGAGCTCGCCGAACTCCAGAAGAAAGGCTTCCAGCGCGTCAAGATAGACGGCGCCTTCTACGAGATCGGCGAAGCGCCTGCGCTCGACAAGAAGTACAAGCACGACATCGATGTCGTCGTCGACCGTATCGTCGTGCGGCCTGACCTCGCCACCCGTCTCGCCGATTCGATGGAAACCGCGCTCAAGCTCGCCGAGGGCCTGGCAGTCGCCGAATTCGCCGACAAGCCGCTGGACGCCAGCCAGACCGGCGTGGACGCTGTCAACAAATCCGCGAACGAAACCCACGAACGCATTCTTTTTTCAGAAAAATTTGCTTGTCCGGTGTCGGGTTTCACCATCCCGGAGATCGAGCCAAGGCTGTTTTCATTCAACAACCCGTTTGGCGCCTGCCCTACCTGCGATGGCCTCGGCAACCAGCGTGCCATCGACCCGGCACTGATCGTGCCGGAAGATCACGTCTCGCTGCGTGAAGGCGCTGTTGCGCCCTGGGCCAAGTCGACGTCGCCCTATTACAGCCAGACGCTGGAAGCGCTCGGCAAGGTCTATGGCTTCAAGATCGGCGACCGCTGGCGCGACCTTTCGGTGGAAGCGCAAGAAGCGATACTGCACGGCACCGGCGCGAAGGAAATCACCTTCAACTATGACGACGGCCTGCGCTCCTACAAGACGACCAAGACCTTCGAAGGCGTCATCCCCAATCTCCAGCGCCGCTGGAAGGAGACCGAATCCGCCTGGATGCGCGAGGAGATCGAGCGCTTCATGTCGGCCACGCCCTGCCCTGCCTGCAATGGCTATCGGCTCAAGCCGGAATCGCTGGCCGTCAAGATCGCCGGCAAGCACATCGGCGAAGTCACCGAACAGTCGATCCGCAAGGCCAATGCCTGGTTTGAGGCGCTGCCCGCTTCCCTCAACGACAAGCAGAACGAGATCGCCGTTCGCGTCCTCAAGGAAATCCGCGAGCGGCTGCGCTTCCTCAACGATGTCGGCCTTGAATATCTGACGCTGTCACGCAACTCRGGCACGCTGTCGGGCGGCGAAAGCCAGCGCATCCGCCTGGCGTCTCAGATCGGCTCGGGCCTGACCGGCGTGCTCTACGTGCTCGATGAGCCGTCGATCGGCCTGCACCAGCGCGACAACGCCCGCCTGCTCGACACGCTGCGCCACCTCAGGGACATCGGCAACACCGTCATCGTCGTCGAGCATGACGAGGACGCGATCCTGACGGCTGACTATGTCGTCGACATGGGCCCGGCCGCCGGCATCCATGGCGGCAGCATCATTGCCGAAGGCACGCCGCAGCAGGTCATGGCCAATCCGAACTCGATCACCGGCAAATATCTGTCGGGCGAACTCGAGATCGCCATGCCGGCCGTGCGGCGCGAACTGAAGAAGAACCGGCGCATCAAGGTCGTCGGCGCGCGCGGCAACAATTTGAAGGGCGTCACCGCCGAGATCCCGCTCGGCACCTTCACCGCCGTCACCGGCGTGTCGGGCGGCGGCAAGTCGACCTTCCTGATCGAGACGCTGTTCAAGGCGGCGTCGCGCCGCATCATGGGCTCGCGCGAGCACCCGGCCGAGCATGACCGCATCGAGGGTCTCGAATTCCTCGACAAGGTCATCGACATCGACCAGTCGCCGATCGGACGTACGCCGCGCTCCAATCCTGCCACCTACACAGGCGCGTTTACACCTATCCGCGACTGGTTCGCCGGCCTGCCGGAGGCCAAGGCGCGCGGCTATCAGCCCGGCCGCTTCTCCTTCAACGTCAAGGGCGGCCGCTGCGAGGCCTGCCAGGGCGACGGCGTCATCAAGATCGAGATGCACTTCCTGCCCGACGTCTACGTCACCTGCGACGTCTGCCACGGCAAGCGCTACAACCGCGAAACGCTTGACGTGCTGTTCAAGGGCAAGTCGATCGCCGATGTGCTCGACATGACCGTCGAGGAAGGCGTCGAGTTCTTCGCCGCCGTACCCGTCGTGCGCGACAAGCTGATGACGCTCAACMAGGTCGGCCTCGGCTACATCCATATCGGCCAGCAGGCCAACACGCTGTCGGGCGGCGAGGCCCAGCGCATCAAGCTGGCCAAGGAGCTGTCGCGCAAGGCCACCGGCAAGACGCTCTACATCTTGGACGAGCCGACCACCGGCCTGCACTTCCACGACATCGCCAAGCTGCTCGAAGTCCTCCACGAGTTGGTCGACCAGGGCAACACGGTCGTGGTCATCGAGCACAATCTCGAGGTCATCAAGACCGCCGACTGGGTGCTCGACCTCGGCCCCGAGGGCGGCGACGGCGGTGGCGAACTGGTGGCCTCGGGCCGGCCCGAAGACATCGTCGCCGAACCGCGCAGCTACACCGGCCAGTTCCTCAAGGAGTTGCTGGAGCGCCGCCCGGGGGCGAGGAAACGCGAGGCGGCGGAGTAGCGTCTGGCGCCGCGCCGGACGGCTTGCGCTGGGGCGCCGGCGTGATGCCTTATAGGGTGCGGGGTCGCCACGGCTCGTGCTCGTGCRTGAGCCAGACCAGTACGGGATCGAGAGCGAGCACCCGCAGCTGGCCTTCGCTGCGCGGCTCGTCAAGCTCGCCGAACCAAACCGCCACGTCGCCGCCAACGACGACCGGGCGCCCGCCAGTCTCGATCACGACAACCTGCATGCCGGCTGTGTGGCCGGGCGCCGGGACGAGCCGGAGCCCTGGAAGCAGCTCGAATTCGCCGTCGACCGGCACATACCTTACGCCGGGTGCATCGACCCACTCGCGAAGGGGGTATTCGTTCTGGTCGCTGTGCGCATCGTCGAGCTCACGACGCTGGACGTAGATCGGCTTGCCGGCGAAGAGGTGGTTGCCGCCGCAATGGTCGGCGTGCAGGTGAGTGTTGACGACCATGTCGATGCTGGCGAGGTCGAAGTCCTGCTTGCTCAGTGGATAGAGGCAGGGATCGAAGGCGGCCACCACCGCCGGGTGCAGCTCCGTCATGCCGGTGTCGACCAGTATGCGCGCATCGGGATGATCGATGACGTGCACGTAGACTGGCATACGCTCGCCCTCGACGTTCAAATCGGCAACGAGGATTGGCGTGATGGTGACTGAGGCGTAGGCGTTCATCTTTCCATCTCCTTCAACATCTTGCACGCTGCCGGCCAGGCCGCGCATGCACCCGATGAAGTGGCGGAAGAGCGTGGGGCTTGGCTTAAACGCCATATGGCCGACGCAGCCGCCCAGGAACTGGTTCATTCCAAACGCGAGGGCTCGGCCATGGCACTTCCTTTGCTCACGCCGACGCAGCCATGATGGTTGCATYGTGCAACTGGTTGCAGATTAAGTTAACTGATCTTATCTTGCAATCGGTTTTTGGAGTGCGCATGAACGACGCACGTAGCGGAATACTGCCGCCGGTCACCCCGCAAAGCGGCCTGCCTCGGCTCGGCTTGAAAATAGCCACCAGCCGTAAGCCGCGATGATAACGGGGATCAGCAACTCGCGGATCTCCGACAACTCGTAGCCGTCCAGCATGCGGTGCCCGCCAAAGACGAAAACGAGATGGGAAACGGGAAGCAGCATCGCCATGATCAGCCCGGCCGCTCGGAGCGCGCGCCGCTCGTGCCGAAGTTCGGCTGCCAGTTGCAGGGCGATCAGCGATCCCATGAAGAACCAGACCTGATAGGGTACGATGCTCCATTCCTCGAAGAGAAAGCCGGTCAGCGGCAGGCTCGCCAGCGCGAGCAGCTTGGGCGGAACGAACCCTTCCACCTGCCGCCAAAAGCCGCTGACCCGTGCAGGCCAGAACGCCGGCAAAGCGACGAAGAACACGAACGCCGCCGAATAATAGGCGGCTTCGAATCTGTAGGTGGCGAAGTTGTGCAGGTTCGTCTCGTTCTGGGCGTTGCCTTCGAACATGGGCCCCGCCGACCAGCCGATCCAATGCTGGCCCCAAGACATTTCTTCCATGAGAATGAGGAAGGTTACGGCAAACATCGCCACGAAGATCAACGGCACGGGAACGCCGAATACCCGTGCCCGGTCGCGGCGCGCGCGCCATCCAGCAGCGCTAAGGCCGGCAAGTGCGATCAGGAAGGCCAACTCGGTGAGGTTGCTGACTGTCTGCCCTTCGCGCACCATCTCGAACAGTATCTGCGGCGCGAAAATCACGCTTGCCGTGGTGAGCATCAGCACTCCCCCCATGAAATACGCCACGCCGAGCAAGCCCGATCGGTTTTCAAGCGGGCGCGCCGTCGATGGGTGGGGCCGCAAGCCAAGGACGAGCAGGCAGGCCGCAAAGAATGTCACGATGGGCCTGACCAGCCCAGACGTCGACCAGTCTCCCCTGTCCTTTTCGAGCAGCGTGCGATCGTTGACGGTAGCATCGAATATCACCAGGCACAGCAGAGTGACCAATGCTGCGGCAACCATTCCAAGGCGCGCCTGAAGTGAAAAAGTTGACGAGTGATGGCTCGAAGTTATTTGTGCGGACGTGGACAATGTATTTATCCTTTGCGCTGTGATCGCTTGAGGCAAATACATAGCCATGAGCAGAAAATGAACCGTAAAACTTCAATCAAGATTTTGAAGCGCTTGGCAATGGTGGTTAAGCTGGCCGTTTCGGCGGATACAGAAATTTTGTCAGTATGATGTACCCATGCGCAACTGCATCTGTGACCTGCATTGCGACTTCGGCTAGTAATGGCCGACATTTGGCCACGTATTCGTAGGGATGGTAGCAATGACCGGAAAAATCCGTGCAGGCATGGGCGGCTGGACGTTCGAGCCCTGGGAAGGCACGTTCTATCCTGAGAAGCTGTCCAAGGCGAAGCAACTGCAGTTTGCCACCCAGCAGGTGCCGACCATCGAGGTCAATGGCACCTATTATTCTTCCTTCAAGGAGCCGACCTTCCTGAAATGGGCGAATGAGGCCCCCGACGGCTTTGTCTATGCGCTCAAGGGCAACCGCTTCGTCACCAACCGCCGCGTGCTCGGCGAGGCCGGCGAGTCGATGACGCGGTTTTTGGGGTCTGGTGTGGCAGCTCTGGGCGAAAAGCTCGGACCGATCCTGTGGCAGTTCGCGCCGACCAAGAAGTTCGACGAAGATGATTTCGGCGCCTTCCTCAAGCTTCTGCCGGAAAAGCAGGATGGCGTGAAACTGCGCCATGCGGTCGAGGTGCGGCACGATTCCTTCGTCGTCCCGGAATTCGCCGCATTGGCCCGCAAGCACAATGTCGCCATCGTCTATGCCGACCACGTCAAATATCCGGCGATCGCTGACGTGACGGGCGATTTCGTATATGCGCGGCTGCAGACCGGCAGCGACGACAATCATGACTGCTACACGCCGAAGGGCCTCGACGAGTGGACCGAACGTGCGAAAGTCTGGTCTGCCGGTGGCGTACCGACCGATCTGCCCCGCGCCGATCCCACTGCAGAGGCGCCGGTCAAGCCGCGCGACGTGTTTGTCTACTTCATCACTGAAGGCAAAGTCCGTGCGCCCTTCGGCGCCATGGCATTCATGAAGCGGATCAACGGCTAGATGCTTCTTGCCGCTTCAGGCCTCGGCCCGTCTCCCGGAGCCTGAAGTCAACGCATCCCATGCACGGTCAATGTCGTCGCCAAACGACATTGCCAGCCTGGTGGCATGGCTTGCCGGTACGCAAAGCCGCTTTGTCACCGGTGCCGCGCTCTCCATCGACGGCGGCACAAACGCCTGATCGAGCAGCCGGGCTTCGTATTTCGCGGGGCGTGGAGAAATGTGCCACRATCCGCATGTTTCTTGACGATTTTTGCCTCCTGACTTTCACGCTCTCATTCCTTCGCACCTCCCTCTGGCCTGCCGGCCATCTCCCCCACAAGGAGGGAGATTAGTCGCGTCCACGGCGGTGCTCCCCCTGCAAGATCGCAGATTACAGGGCTGCGGATGACAGCTTGGTGATTGGCTGGGGCGCCGATGACGGCGTGATCTCCCTCCATGTGGGGGAGATGGCCGGCAGGCCAGAGGGGGGTGCGAAGGATCGCGACCTGTAGGTTTGGCTTCATAAGGCGTCGTCCGCTGTCACCATCTGTCAGCAACCATCGTGGATAGCCGCCTCTGTTTTTCCACGCCCTTCCAACCTCCCGTATCATTCTCCTCGCGATCTTCCACGGGACCCCGGTGCGCACCGGGCTCGGGGGGAAGCGCCGGTGCCGGGCTGGCAGGAGGTCGG